>CBDVBS010000219.1:0-6684 GCA_965372275.1 uncultured bacterium
TTTATCAACATTGTAAATTGTAACATTTCAAAAGCGTAGAATAATGATGTAACAGCTTGCGTGATTTTTTAGGAAAGGGTATCATTAAGTCAAGTGGTTGGGTGGAACTGTGCGTGACACCCACTCGTTTTAACCTGGAGGTTAAGCATGAGATTCACGAACCTCCTCCTCGTTGTAGTGCTCCTTATAACTGTAATCGGCTGTTCCAGCGGCGTGGACATCCCTGTAGTTCCCGGCACCCCCGGCGAAACAGGCCGGGTAAGCAATGCAGGTGAATTCGCGCGTATCCCACTCGGGTTCTACACGTTCACCGCAAACCCGGATGCAGGCACGCTGGATGCAATTCTGCAGCGCAACGTCGATATCCATGTCAACGGAATCGTCCTGCTTGAATCCGGTCCCCAGCAGCTTCTTCAACTTGCCGGACCGCCGCAGTTTTCCAACGGTGGTAAGACACTTGACGTGGATGTGAAAATCACTCACCCAAATGAAGATGTTCTTTTCACGGTATTCGATGTGCACGGAATCATCCTGACGAAAGGTTCCATCGGGGATTGGGAAGGCAGCGACGTGATCATTGCCGGGCCCGAGAAGACACGCCTGATGAACGCAGACGGTCACACCCGTTGGTGGAATCCACGGGATTTCAAAAACCAGGGGCTCTATGGCTATACACCCGGAGCAATGGGGAGCCTGATCCCGAAATTCCAGGCTGCCACGATTAACGGATACAAAACATTCGCCGATGGCCTTGTCGCGGATTCGGATATGAGCGACCTTGACCCGGCGATGAGAGGTATGTTCTCCGCTGATTCAGATTGCACAAGACATTACACGATATCACTCGCCAGCGGACTTGTATTTAATTATGCGGTCGATGCATCATGGGCACCCCCGACCGCCACTCCCCCCACACCGCCCGACGATTTCCCACCATCCGCGAATATGCCGGAACCATACTGGATTGAAATCGAAGAATGGAATAACACGCTCTGGTATAACTCAAGCGAAGGGCATGGCGGCAATGTTTTCTACTACATCACCGTGCATGACCGACAGTCGGTGGACGGCATCGGATGGGTACGCGTAGAAATTCCACAGATCGGTATAAACCAGCAACTGACAAACCTGGTTGATACCGGCCCGAATCACAAGAAATTCGAGTTGTGTGTGATACTACCCGATCTTGAATCGAGCGACGATCTGGAAATGCTTGTCACGGTCGAATCCCTTGAGGGGACCTACCAGGAATCCACTACGGGAGTCGATAAACCGCTTCGGGCATACAACCTGCACTTCACCGTGGTCGGCAATGAGAATCCCGGCGCGAATCAACCGCCCGTCTGCGAAATGTCGGCGACCACCGAGACCGAAATCGATGTGAACATCCCGGTATCGTTCGAAGCTCTCAACTGCTACGACCCTGATGGCTTAATTATAAATTACTCTTGGGATTTCGACGGCGACGAGGATTTCAACGACACATGGGATTCGGGCACTGAAATTGAACCGACATACATTTTTCAAAATATTGGCATATACGACGTCAGGTTGAGAATAAGGGATAACGACGGCGAGTATGTTGTGAGCGATCCGGTCACCATCACTGTTCACGGCGAACCTCCCGTTGCGGCAGCCGAGATAGTCGACGATGGCCCCTACCTGATGTACTACTCCTATCTCCTCTCAGGTGCCGCATCAAATGATCCTGACGGGGAAATCGAGTTGTACGAATGGGACATCGATTATGACGGTTCATTCGACCCGACATTGACCGGCGAAGAGGTTGAGGCCGTATGGGAACTTGAAGGCGATTACGAGATTATGCTTCGCGTTACCGACGCCGACGATCAGGCTGATATGCTCGATGAAGCGATTCCCATAACGATCGACTGGAGCGACAACCATCCGCCGATCATTGATGAACTTACAATAAGCCGCACCACCGTTTACCGGGGCAGCACAACCGAAGTAGTTGAATTGAATATCACCGCACACGATCCAGATGTTGACGACACGATCGAGGGGTACCAGTGGGTGTGTGACTCCGGATATTTCGACGATGATTCGATCCCAAACCCGACCTGGTATCCGCCCAACTTTGTGACAAAGATGAAGTTGAAATGCATAGTTACGGATAACCACGGCGCGCCGAGGAACGGCTATTCGCCAATGATTCGCGTAACGAGCCACACCATCAAGGAACCTTCTCCCGCCCCGGATTACGAGAGCGAAAGGCTGGTCGGAACCGGCACATTCTGGTTTCACGACTACACGCCGGGCAAGGTGGTGTTGATGAATTTCTGGTCTACCGGCTGATACTTCTGCATTCAGGAGTTTCCTGAATTGCAAGAAGTCCACGATGAGTTTGAAGGCGACGATTTCGCAACATTGATGATCGATATGGATTACGTCAAGCAAACCGCGATAGACTACATCAACGACCACGAGTTTACCTGGACCGAATGGGGATACGACCCGATTACACCCGAATATCATCCGATATTTAATACGTATAAGGTTTACACAGGCAGCGGCGGTATCCCGCAGACTTATCTCATCGATGCCGATGGCCACCTGCGCTATGCCAAGTTAGGCATGATATCTGATAGTTCGATAATTATCACCGTACTTGAAGAGCTGTTGCCGTAGAGTGCGGATTTGATAAAATATTGCTGTGTGCGTATTACGCATCTAAGTTATTGTAAGCAAAACCGCTGAATGAACTACCAGTTATTGCGGTAATGCATTTGAGCGGTTATCATTGAAATATTAAAGCAATATTATGCTCATTGCTAAGAAACCTGGAGGGCAGATAATGAGGCGTTACAGATTCCTCCTCCTCGCTTTTGTTTTTATATTCATGGCCGCCGGATGCTCGGGCGGGGGTACCACTGCTCCGGTATTCCCCGAGGGTGATACGAATCCCGATCCCGATCTGAAACCCATCAAGGCGGAACCACTCATAGCCGGGCCAATCCATGGGGGTGACTCTACCAACGCGCGCGTACCGCTCGGGTTGTACACATTCATAGCTGATCCCGACGCGGGTACACTTGAGATCGATGAGGCACGCACGGCCCAGATGCATCTCAACGGAGTGCCCCTGCTTGAGAACGCTCAACAACTGCTGACCCTTGCGGGTCCGGTATCGTTCTCAAATGGCGGGATGCAGCTCGATGTCGATATCAAGATCACGCATCCGCACACCGATCCGTTTTTCACGGTGTTCGACGTGCATGGCGTCCTGATCTCCAACGGCACCATGGGAGACTGGAACGACGTCGGGTTGACAATTGCCGGGCCTGACGAGACCCGCCTTTTGAATCCCGACGGCGCAACCAGGTGGTGGAATCCGAAGGAATTCACCAACCTGGGTCTGTTCGGATACACACCGGGCAAGCTGGGCGGTTACATCAGCGCGGACACTACCTCGATACTTAATAACTACAAGACATTCGCCGACGGGTTGGACCCGATGTCCGGGTTGAGCGAACTCGACCCCGCATTGAGGGGCATGTTCTCAACCAACTCCAACTGTATCAGGCACTACGCCATCTACCTCGGCGGAGGATTACAGTTCAACTACGCCGTGGACGCATCATGGGCTCCCCCGACAAGCACACCTCCCACGCCACCCGATGATTTCCCGGCCAAGGCGAATATGACCGAGCCTTACCGGATCGATGTGGAAGAATGGATCAATACCCTCTGGTGGGAACAGTGGGAAGGCTACGGCGGTAATGTCTTCTACTACATCACGGTTTACGACTGGCAGGGGAAGGATACAATCGGCACAGTGCGGATTGAAATCCCCCAGTTGAGCATCGACGACACACTCTGGGACCTCAAGGAAGAGGGCCCGAATTTCAAGAAGTACGAATACCGGGTTGTGCTGCCTGCGCTCGACTCAAACGACGATCTGGATGTCCTTATCGGCGTCGATTCCACCAACGGCACCTACCAGACCGGCGCAACCGGCGTTAATAA
This sequence comes from uncultured bacterium, assembly GCA_965372275.1. GTDB lineage: Bacteria > JAJVIF01 > JAJVIF01 > JAPKYR01 > CAZSPL01 > CBDVBS01. The sequence continues at coordinate 3,991 of CBDVBS010000219.1, forward strand.
ACCCCTGCGCGCATACATACTCCATTCAACGGAAGTCATTGACGAGAACCCGGTCTTCAACCAGATACCGATCTGCATTATGTATGCAACCACCGATACCGATATCCTCAAGAACGAGAACGTATCATTCAGCGCCTCAGACAGCTACGACCCCGACGGCGCTATTATCGGTTACACGTGGGACTTCAACGGCGACGGTTACTACGGCGACGCGTGGACGAGCGGCACAGCCGCAAATCCGACGAAGAAATATACAGAGTTCGGAAACTACATCATCAGGTGCCAGGTTGAGGACAACAACCACGCCAAGGTCACCTCCGATCCCATATTAGTGAACGTTACATCGAGTGGCAACCTGATGCCCTTCGCCATTGCCGAAGCCACAACCGAGACCGAGATCATGTCGGACGAGACCGTATCATTCGATGCGTCCGAAAGCTACGACATCGATGGTGAAATCTCGGCCTACCTGTGGGACTTCAACGGTGACGGAACCTACGGTGATACATACGACAGCGGCACCGATATTATCCCCATCGTAAGCTGGCCCGCCGGTGAATATGATGTCGATCTCAAAGTCGTCGACAACGAAGCCGGATCGGACACATTAGAAGAAACCATCTTCGTCTCCGTCGGTAATTACCCGCCCGTCGCTGATGCAGTCGCCACCACGTCCACCGAAATCGTCTCCGGTGAAACGGTGAGCTTCGATGCATCCGCAAGTTATGATATCGACGGCGAAATCTCATCCTACGAATGGGATTTCGACGGCGATCTCGCTTTTGGCGATACATACGAATCGGGAGATGATGTCTATCCCGTCAAGACCTATCCCGAACCTGGTGATTTCGAAGTCTGGCTGAAGGTGACTGATAACCTCAATGCCACGGACACCACGGATATTGCAATACCGATCACGGTAACCAATCCCCCGCCGGTCGCCGATGCAGTCGCACTCGGATCAACGGATATTTTCAAGAACGAGACTGTTGAGTTTGACGCGACGGCATCATATGACCCGAACGGAAGCATCGTTACATACGTGTGGGATTTCAACGGCGATGCCATTTATGGCGACCTCTACGATTCCGGCACGGATGAGCAACCCATCAAGGCGTTCACGGTCGCCGGAACATTCGATGTTGACCTGCGTGTTGTAGATAACAACGGGGCGGAGGATTTCCTCGATACAACTATTGAAGTCAACGTCTCGAACAATCCCCCGGTTGCCGCGGCTTCGTTCAAGCTTGGTCCACCTTACTACATCAACACGTGGTACGACATCCTCGGCAACGCTTCATTCGACCCGGATGGAACCATCGTCGAATGGGCTTGGGACATCGATTACGACGGGGACTTCGATCCGACATTGTACGGAGAGGAGATCCAAACGTTTTGGGAAACCGAAAGCAGCTACCAGATCATGTTGCGCGTCAAGGATGACGACGATGCTGTTGATTTCCTCGATGCAGCAATTGAAATCGATATCTTGTGGACTGATAACACGCCTCCGGTTGTAGACAGCATCGAGATGAGCCGCACAACCACACTCAAGGGCTCAGCGGCAGAAGCAATAACTTTCACCTGCAACGCGCACGACCCGAATGTCGGTGATTCGCTGACATACGAATGGACGGGCCCACCGGGCGGGGTTTTTGATGTTGACGATGAAGCCATCGTCGTCTGGACATCACCGGATGCAGTTGGACACGAGACTGTAACCTGCCGTGTTTATGACGACTTCGGCGCATGGGATGAGATGGATTCTGATACGATTCGTGTAACCCAGTATCCCACCACTTTATCCGAAGCACCGCCCGCGCTTATGTGGGAACTCCAAACCATTTTCGACACAACAACCTACTCCCTGGCGGACTATGACGGGATGGTGGTGTACATGAATTTCTGGCAAATTGGCTGAGGCGGCTGCACGGCGGAGTTACCGTCATTATCAACAATGTATGACAATTACCAGGCAGCCAGTGCTGATCTCTTCTTCTTCACTGTCGGGTTCGGCGGGAAGGATGGCCTTGCGGCTTACGCGAATGCTCATCCTGAAATTCATTGCACGGAATGGCTCTACGATGGTTACTGGGCAGCCTGGCCGACATATCGCGATGCATACGGGTTAGGTAACTATGTGCCATCCCATTTCATTGTCGACCGCGATGGTTATTTGCGGTACGGCGCTGTTGGCACGAGTGGTGTGCCGGGTGTACTTACTGCCTGCATCGATGAGTTGTTGTAACGCTCAGTGCTATTTATGAATAACTTAACCCCGGTAATCCCGGGGTTTTTCATATCCAACATCGTGGGATGGGTGCCGCATACTTCAGTCTGACGTTTCATAAGAAACAGCATGGATTATCGGCTGGAAACCTGTTGAGCGCATTGACAGGGCCATACAAGAGGTTAGCGTGAAAATACTTCCTTTACGGAAATATCACCGTTAGTGAAATCCGGGTAAAATCCCTGGACAACAGAAATCATGATTTCCGGGTGGCACGGTCTGCGAGTCTTCGAGCTGACCGTGGTCTTGGCACGGATGCCATGCATAATCCACGGTTAGCCCTCGAAGACTCGGGCAAACCGTGCCACCCATCTCACATAATTTATTAAACGTCTGTGTTCAGCGTGCGACGGGTGCCACGCCGGTCAGGTGTTTCGGTAACTTGTTGCCGAAACAAGCCCTGC
>CBDVBS010000220.1:0-6682 GCA_965372275.1 uncultured bacterium
TACAGGAATGGAAGACCGAATAGCACACATAACCGGACTCGTCGTTTCAGCAGTTGGAATACCAGTTGTACCGAAGCTCCCTCCTCAATTGACGGATCCGGCTGCAGTTGCCAAGGGGGTCCAGGAAGCCGGTGCAAGGGGGGTTATTATCTTCAACCGCCTTACAGGACTCGATATTGATATTGAAAAACAAGCGCCAATAATGCACGGTGGATTCGCGGGGCATGGCGGCTACTGGTCCATTCACCTGCCTCTAAGATGGGTGGCTGAAATTTCACCATCACTGCAGATCGATATTGCCGGAAGTGGCGGAGTAGCATCGGGAGAGGATGCCGTCAAATACATCCTCGCAGGCGCATCGGTGGTTCAAGTCTGTACCACTATTATCGTGAATGGTTACCAGGTTATCGAAAAGATAAATTCGGGGATTGTTGACTACATGAGGAAACACCAATATTCCTCAATTTCTCAATTCAAAGGCCTTGTCTGTGATCGTGTCCTTGGATTGAAGGATCTGGACAGGAGTCGGAAAGTCAAAGCGATAATTGACACGGAGAAGTGTTCGGGTTGTGGCGCCTGCTACCATGCGTGCTTCTACGGTGCTCTTGTGCCTGATGGTGATAGCTATGCAACAACCTCCAAATGCACGGGCTGCGGCCTTTGTTATGAGGTATGTGATTTCGGGGCCGTCTCAATGATTCCGCTGAAATATGATTAGATTTACAACTCATACCCACCTACATTCAAAATGGCCCTCTTTTTCACCCGACATAGCCATGGCTGGGGAGCTAGGACTCGAACCCAGATCGGCAGGGCCAGAACCTGCTGTCCTACCTTTGGACGACTCCCCAGTGCGGCGAAAATTCTACCTCAAGCAGTAGCTGCTGTCAATTGATATGGAGGGTATTTGAGCGCCTGCAGGAGCGGTTAGAAAGGTGTTACAGGGAGGCCCCACTCAAGTGGCGGCGGTATTATCCGAAAAATGCAATAGGGTCAATTCAGAAAACAGGTTCAACGAGATACAAGAGCCAACTGAGGAGGGTCTGTATCATGAAATTCCAACGCGGTCAAACGGCATTTGATATCGGCGATGTGCCACGCTTCAACCCCTGCATGACGATGCTGGCAATAACAGCCGCCCTGGCGATCGGTGCTGTATTAGCCTGGGTACCTGCAGCGGGTTCGTTCATCCTCTTTGGCGCCATCTGTCTGCTCCCTCCGTCCTTTCGATAGAGATCATTCAAAGCGCAGGGCGTTCAAGGTTTCTTAAGAGAGGCCTTATTTATCCGAACATACATATATGATAAGAAGAAGGGGCGGTGCTTTTCGGATAGCAGCTACTTCCCGAAGACGGAAAGGTAGCAGCTACCGAAAAGATAACAGTTACTTGGATGATAGCAGCTATCTTGTATGAGATTATGTTCATCATATTGGAAGGCCCGTCGCTGATTTTTGACAGGCCAATGATGTACAATTCGGAGGTTGGACGTAGAAACGCGAGATACAACTTTCGACCTCGGCACGATTCCCAGGCTTAATCCCGCAACGGCAGCTCTCGGGATCGTGGCGGGGCTTGCGATTGGCGCGGCCTTGGCATGGGCTCCGTTGGAAGTGGCATTGGTACTCGTCGGCCTTGTCTTTCTCGTCCTGCCTTTTTTCAATATTGAATTCTCCTTTTACGGGATGGTCGCACTCGTATTCCTTCCTCATTTCCGTCTGCCGGTGACCGATACATTCAGCATAAGTTTCTCATCACTCGTAATGTTCTCCATCGCGATCAGCCTGATTTGCCGTCGAATAATCAGGCGTGAAAGCATTCTTGGCATTGAGATGCGTAAATTCTGGCCTCTATGGGCATTCGTGCTTGCGCATTTTGCGTCACTCGCGGCGAGCGTGAGTCTGACCACCTCGTTGGGATTAATCGTCCACCTTTTCATATGGATATTGCTTCTCATCGTCACAATGCAGGTGATCGACAATCGTCGGATGCTCAGGAATGTATTGCTCCTGGTCGTACTCGAAGGATTGGTGATAACGATCATCTGGGCATTCCTCAAGATGGACCAGATATTATCCATCAAACATTACGTTGGCGGCATCGATTACCTCTACGTGCATAGAGGCGATTATGCGTTCCATATTTCGGTGATCATCCCTATTGCAATTGCGTATGTCCTCTACGAACGAAATGGATTCGCACGTATGTTGAGTATTGTCGCGAGCGTGGTGCTCATATTCAGCTTCGTCCTGACCTTCTCGCGTGCCGCCTGGATTGGGACGATTGTCGGGATGAGTGTTTACATGCGCAACTGGCGTGCCTGGGTGCTGGCAATTATTGCCTGTACCATCATGATCATAATGTCACCCGAGGAAACGAGGCAGCGGTTTACATCGATATGGGACCAGACGATCAGTACATCCAATTTGGAACGATATCTCATACTTGACACCGGTTTAAAGCTGGCGGCAAAACATCCCATCCTTGGAGTAGGCACTGGTAATTTTGAGACCGCGATGAAGAATACCCGTGTATCGACCCTGCTTCCCAAGAAGATCAGCGCGCATAATCTCTATCTGGAAGTTACTACTGAAACCGGTTTCATTGGGCTCTTTGCACTTCTCTGGTTCTTTTTCTTCATCGGTAAGACAATCATGGGAATACGTGCAAGGGGACCGGATGAGAAGGAAGCGCGTTTCTACAGGTTGGCGTTTTCCGCGCTGGGGTTGTCGTTAGCCGTGCAATATCTTGCCGGTGTCGGACTCTATAGCAGCCTCCCTTGGTTCTTCTTCGGTTTGATCTTCGCGGCTAACAGACTGTTCAATACTGAGAATACTCACGTCGAGCCTGAAACCGAATAACTCGTTTTCATTCCCATTGTAAAAATGATGTAATTGCCCCAGTTCACGCGAACCTTATTCCGTTTTGTGTGTCTCACTTATGGGAATCGCAAATAATGGTTCCCAAACTGCCTTCCTCTACTTTGGCAATTGCAATGTATTTGTAATGTGTAAATAACGGAGGTTGATGATGATTTCCCGCAAATACCTTTTTCTGTTTTCCGTGGTATTTCTTTTCACGATTTTGGCATTACCCTCATTTGGACAGAACATAGTGATACCCCCCGGGCAGATCCCGGTATCGTCAATGCCGTATTATGTCCCGCCTCTCGCAATCGAGTCGGAGAATATCGATATAACGGTGAATGACAACATCGCGTCGGTGGAGAGTACCATCGTTGTGAGGAATGAACATAGCGTCGATCTCGAAGGTACCCTCATTTTCCCGATACCGGTAGATGCCGACATAAGCGATTTCGTCCTCTATCTCGACGGGAAACCGCTTACCGCCGAAGTGCTGGACGCGGCGAAGGCTAACCAGATTTACCAGGATATCGTGAGGGAGATGCGTGACCCGGGATTGCTGCAGTATATAGGGCAGGGGATGGTGCAGGCACGGATTTATCCCATTCCGGCCAACGGCACACGTGAAGTTAAGATACGTTACACCCAACTCCTTCAACGTGAACAGGACGGGATGCGGCTCGATTTCCCTCTCAAACTGGAGGGGTTCTCATCCACGGTAATTGAATCACTAACAATCACTGTGGATATTTCTGTTCCCGACAAATTGGGGCTCATCTATTCACCGAGCCATACAATTGATATCAACCGTCATGGTGAGAAAAATGCGGTGCTGGGTTATGAGGGCTCAAATGTCCGTCCGCAGGGTGACTTCACATTGTTTATGGGACGTCCCGAGGGAAGGGTTGGAGCAAGCCTTGTCACACATTCCACCGGTGACGACGATGGATATTTTCTCGCGATGGTCGCCCCGGAATATAAGCAGGTAAAAACAAAGGATGTCGCGAAGGATTTCATCTTCATACTCGACAAGTCCGGTTCAATGTCCGGGCATAAAATCGAGCAGGCGAAGGAAGCATTGGAATTCATCTTCCGCAACCTGAACGATGATGATAGATATAGCCTGATCACATTCTCCACGGAAGTCGCCCCGTTCACCAGCGGCTGGAAGGACTACAGCCCGGGGAACGAGGATGAAGTGATAGATTTCATCCGGTCGCTGCACGGTGACGGGATGACGTTCATCGAAGGGGCATTCAAGTCGGCGTTCGATCTGAAACCGCGGAAGGATGTTCCTTGTTACATAGTATTTCTCACGGATGGATTGCCCACGCAGGGCGAAACCGATATCGCCAAGCTGCTTCAATTGGCGAAGAGCCTGAATAAGGACGACAGGCGCATCTTCGGGTTCGGCGTAGGATGGGATGTCGATTACCAGTTCCTCGATTTACTCGCAAGAGAGAACGGTGGCTACACCACGAGCGTCGAGCCGGATGAAAACCTCGAAGCCCCTCTCGCGGAATTCTATTCAAAGATCAGCACGCCGGTCATGACCGATATTGAGATCAGCATCGAAGGCGTGCACACATACTCTATCTATCCGCGCGAACTTCCCGACCTTTTCCTCGGCGGGCAGATTGTGCTTGCCGGACGTTACGACGGCAGCGGACCGGGATGTATTTACCTCGAAGGACGCATCGACGGAGATATGCGCGAGTTTGAGTTCGACGTTTATTTCGAGAAATCGAAGAACGATTTCATCCCGAGATTATGGGCCAATCGCAAGATTGGATATCTTCTCAACGAAGTCAGGCTCTATGGTGAGAACGATGAGTTGGTCGACCAGATAGTCGACCTCGCGAAGCGTTACGGCATCGTCACTCCGTACACGAGCATGCTCGTAGTCGAGGAAGGGGAATTCGCTAACGTGGGTCAGTCGAATGCATTCCGCTCCCAGAATAAACTGGCGGTAGAAAACGACGGGCTGGTGTTCTCGGCTATGCCCAAGAGCGGGGCAATGGGCCAGGGCGCGTCGAAATCGATGCAGAGCCAGGAAGCGATGGAAAATGTGGATATGGGGTACAACGAGGAGATAGCATCGGACGTGCGTTACGCCGGTGATAAGACATTCTACCTTGATGATGAAGGCTTCTGGGTGGACAGTGATTACGACGCCGAGGATATGACACCCGATGAGATCGAATACCTGTCCGATGAGTATTTCGATCTGACCGACGGCGATTCCGACTTGGCGGAATACTTCTCGGTCGGCGAACAGGTTATCGTTGTGTACGAGGGGAAGGCGTATAAGGTTTTCACTGAGGAGAACTGATAATACTATAGGAGAGTTGAGATATAGCGTTATGATGCGGAAGTAGCCCACGAGATTCGTGGGTTATTTCTTTTACCAATCCATAAGCCAGTCATCGATCGTATATTCAGGCCCGGGGATTTCCGGGTTGATCTCGGCAACCGAATCCCGCGCGGCTTTAACTTCATCCGAAAGGTTGATGAAACGTGCCGGGCGCGTGAATTCATTGATAAAGCGGCGTACAGACGGGAAGTCGGGGATTTCACTCTGGACATACTCGCTGCCCATTTCGATGAAACGCTTCAGGTCGAATGAGTTGAACACAAGCTGCTCGTTCTTCCTGAGATGCCCTTCCTTCTTGAAGAACGCGTATGCCGCTTCTATCTCCTTGAATTCATCGGGGTAACGCTCGGGGTTGTATATCTTGATAAGGCGGAAATAGTTGACCTCGGCTTCCTTGAATGTGTCACCCTTGCGCAGGTTCAGGCTCCAGTACGCCCTGTTGGCGCTGGTAATATTGTCCTGGATGATGTCGCGCTTCGCTTCGACCTGCTGCTGCGCGTTACCCGAACGGAAGCTCACGAGGTGATTGTATATCTTGCGCGATTCCTCAAACATGAATGTGAATGTCGTGCCGAACACTTCCTCACCGCCGCGTTCGAGTTCGTGGATGAGGACATTGAAGTGGTTTACCGCGTCGTCCTCCTTTTTCATAAGCGTCTTCGCAAGGGCGAGGTTCTGGTTGAGCATCCAGTTGGACGGGTGGATACTCAATCCGTGCTCCCACTCCCTGCAGGCGGCGTCGAAATTATTACTTTTCGCCTCGATATATCCCTTCTGCAGGTAGAGGAACAATGTCACCGAGTTGAGATCGATATCCCCGTTCGGCTTGATACGTTTCAATGCCTCCTGTGCTTCGGGGACGAAGTAATTATCAAGGAAATGCAGGAAGAGGCTGAAGTGTATCTGGTTGACGATATCCGCCTGGAGGTCGCCGCTATCCTTGATGTTTATTATATTCCGCCAGTAATGCAGTCCAACCTTCTCTTTCCGTGACTTGATATGAAACAGGCCGAGGAAGAAGTCGGCTTCGAGTTTATCCTGGTTGGTTTCGAGTTCCTTATAGATCTTCTCGAAGAATGAAACCCCCGAGTTAAATTCTCCGCCCTTGAGGAGCAGTGAGCCCATGAATCCGAGCGACAGCTTCAGCCGATCCTTGAGGGAGCTGTAATCCTGTCCTTTCAGGAATGATGGATATCCGCGCTCCCTGTCATTCTGGTAGAACGAGATTATGCGCAGGATGAAGGCTTCCTCAAGCCGGTGCTGCTGATCGTAGAGCCATTCAAGATGTTCGTTGGCTTCAAAATAGTGTTTGAGCCGGATGAGGTTAAGGGCACTGAGTAATTGCACCGGGGGGTCGAACGGCCCTAGACGCCGCCCCATATCGAGAGCGGTGTTAATATATTCCTGTGCCGATTTTAATCGGCGGTTGAAATGCTCGATCAACCC
>CBDVBS010000221.1:0-6677 GCA_965372275.1 uncultured bacterium
GTAAGCCTGCTGACCGCCACCGGTATTCCCGCCGCCATCGCTTCGAGCGGCGGAAGACCGAATCCTTCGTAGAGTGATGGATAGACGAACCCCGCCGCGCCTTTATAGAGCGATGCTAAGTGCGCGTCATCGACATAACCTAAATGCCTGACACCCGTAACCCCTGTCGCCGCGGCCAATATCTCGTCGGCCATACCGAGCTTCGGTCCGGCTAAGATAAGCGGCGGGACATCCTTCCGCCGATCCTTCAGCAATTTGTATCCCTCAATCAATTTCCGTATGTTCTTTCTCTCTTCTATCGCCCCGACGAACAGCAGGTAGCCACGCTCAAGGCCGTAACGTGACAGGGCCTCGCCGATTTCATCATCGGTTCTATCGGTGAAAAAATCCTCATCGACGCCTAAATGCACCGTGCGCACATATTTTGCTTTCTTTAATCCGAGTTCGACGATATCCCGTTTCGTATGCTCGCTGTCGGCAAGGATAAGTTTTGCTTTCATTGCCGCCTGGGGGAAGAATTTGCCGTAGAGGAACCTCGCGCGTTTACTGAGACCTTCGGGATGGCGCATGAATGTCAGGTCATGAACCGTGATGACCGAGGGGAATTTCAGCGTAACCGGCAGCGTGTAGTCGGGGCAGAAGAATACGTCCGGTCCTATCTTCCTGATATGCCGGGGCAGGCTGATGTTCTCCCACAACACGCGGTTCATCGGGCCGGGGACACTCTTCAGGGTGAAGTTGGATGCGAGGCGCGATGTATCGTGGGAGAATTTCTCCGGCAGGAACAGGATGTATTCATTCCACTCGTCAACCGAGCTGAGCCCACTCAAAAGACGGCGGGTGTAGCGCCCGATACCGCCCCTGTTAGCAACTGAACGTATGTTGATGCATATACGAGTCACAAGAAATCGTGTTTAAGTATACCAGAGACCGGCTTTCAAATTACCGGAAATTTTGTTCGGTTTATTCGATTTGATTAAAACTATTTTACGGCTGCGCATGGATATTATTCCGTGAAGGGGACGTATAGCATGCAGTTGCTTCGTCTCGAATGTAATCGATTTGGGTGGTTAGCCGGAGCCCCGCAATTACGCGGGGCTACCGGCATTTTTAGAGGTCTTTTCGGTTGATTTGGATTGATGGCGCTGGTCTCCGGCTTGTGGTTTTGTGTCAGGGCAAGTGTAGGTCAGAGACCTACACTACCCATTATTTTGTTCAGGGACATAAATCCTGCCTTTCGCCATTTTCCATCCGTGTGCCACCGATGCTCCGTCCGTGTGCCGGCGATATTCGAGTCTTCGAGGACAGCGGTGCTCGTATCCGGGTGGCACGCCCAGTCCGAGTCTTCGAGGATGGGCGTGTCTTACTATAAGCGCGCATCATCGGTCGCAGAGCGACCTATAGATACGCGCTACCCAATACGCGCTACCCATTATACACGCTACCCATTATGCGCGCTACCCGTTCTGGTGATTTATTAGATGATGGCTATTCGACTTCCATCAGGACGAGGGTCATGTCGTCGGCATTTTCAAGATTGCCGAGGAAAGTCGATATGTCGCCCGCAATGGCGGTGAGGAGTTCATCACCCTGAAGGTGCAAGGATTTCTTCAAGGCCTTGCGAAGGCGCTTGAGCCCGAATAATTCCCCCTTGACATTACGGTTTTCAATCGCACCATCCGTAAAGAAAAGCAATCGGTCGCCGGATTCAAGCTTGACATTATGCACCTGGTAAGGACCCGGGTCGTCGAACATACCCAGGGGAAGCCCTGATGCACTGAGCAGGCGCACCCTGCCGTCTTTCTTCAGGAGGAACGGCGCGGGATGTCCGGCGGATGTGTATTTCGCCCGCAGGCTTTCCGGGTCGATGACAAATACCAGGGCCACAACGAAGTAATCTTCGCCGAGGGCCTGCTTGAGAACTCCATTGGCTTTTAGAAGGGCCTGATCCGGTTTCCATACCGGGCGAGTGCAGACATCACGGAACGTGGCACCCGCCGCGGCCATGATGAGGGACGCTGAGAGACCATGGCCGGATGCATCACCGATAACCAGGCCTTCGGCGGCGGAATTCGTGAAGAAGTGGTAGAAGTCTCCGGATAGCCCGGCGGCGGGCTGGAAAAGTGTCCGGAATTTCAGCCGTTTGAATTCATAGGGCTTGGGTAGCAGCCCAAGCTGTACCCGTCTTGCCAGTTCTACCTGTTCGCGGTTATCCCTGAGAAGCTTCCGCATATCCTCGATCGCGATGGTGTTCTTAAGGGCAAGGGTAAACTGGTTACAGAATGTCGAGAACAGGTGCAGGTCTTCGTCAGAGACGGGCAAGCCGCTGATACGGTAGAACCCGAGGGTGCCGAATACTTCCTCCCCGAAAACCAACGGGAGGATAAAAACATTCCCTTTATCCTTCTTGAACTTCAGGCTTTCATCCAAGAGGTTCGGATTCAAAATTCGTCGATCTATCATTTTCAGATTGGCATCGGGAACGAACGCCGTCAATGTCAATAACGAGTTATCCAGCATCGTTTCAAGCGGTTCCGGGGACAGCGGGGAGATCAGGTGGAATAATGCGCGTTTATGCTCGTTGTAGTGGAGATGCAGGAGCATTGCATCGAACTGCATTCCCGCCGATAGCTCCTTTGACAACCGGCTGAGCATGCCTTCAATATCATATCCGCACAACAGCTCCTTGCTGAGGCGGTAGAGTACCTTGAAGCGGCGTTTTTCACGGGTGAGGACATCCACCCGGCTTCGGGATGTCGGCTGTTTACCAGCGGTGGTGAGTATGATAAGCGTGAGTTGTTCGTCGCCTGTATTGATGGTTTTCCATACCGCCAAGGCGCCTGTTTTTTCATCCTTGGCTGTGGAAAGTTCAACCCAGCGTCTCGTCCATTCGCGTTCGAATGTAGTACCCGGTACGATGTAATCACCAAGCAATCCATCCCGACCATACACCGGTCCCTGCAAGGTATCTTTTCCAAGTATCGATGCGGCGGCGGAGTTTGTGTAGATGATCTCATCACCCGATGTTACCAGCACCGGGTCGGCCATCTCGTCGGCAAGGTCCTTGGAATATCCCAGTGCCCCGAAGATCTCCTCCAGTGGTTCCGCCGGAGCCGCAACCGGACGCAGGAGACCGCCGGCGACAAGCTCTTCCTCGAGCTGGGAGAGCAGGGCTGTGTCGAAGTTGTCGAAGAACGCCTGGATATCATTTGTGAAGCGGGTTTTATCCTCGGATGGCAAGTCCGCGGATGTGATCAGGCCGACCAGCGACCGCTCAATTACCTGGCTCAGTTTAAGAAAATCGGCGGCGCCAAAGCTGTCTTCGCGGGTTGGGAGAAGCCCTTCGCCGGATATGGCGCGAAAATCGAAATGATGAGCATCATCAGTCGGTTGATCTTTCTGGTGGAAATTGACCGCGGCATCAAGGATCTTTCCAAGTCCGTCCTCGATCCCGGGTGGAAGCTCACGCTCAAGCTCGTCGGCCAAGCGCCGCTTGATAGAATTCAGCCTGTTACGACCTGCCAAGAAGCCTTTGTCCATCTAATCCCCGTCACAAGCGATATTAGTCGCCCATAAGGATTTTACCACCTAAGTGGTGAAACCGCCAAGGGCCTTGCGACAAACATCTTCTATCTCCCGCATGAATCGCGGGATATCGAAGGGCATCGCCTCTTCACGTACTTTAATTGGATCGAAAGAGATTGTATCGAAACGCTTCACCGCTTCCGCTAACGAAGGCGCGGACTGCTCAGGGAAGAACACTCCGCTTATACCGTCGCGGACCGTCTCAAGATACCCGCCCATTCCAAGGGCGATGGTCGGCGTGCCGCACGCTGCCGCTTCGAGCGGAACGAGGCCGAAGTCTTCGATTGCCGTAACGATCACCGCGCGGGCCCGGCGGTATTCATTCACCAATTCATCCTCGGGAACAAACCCGGCGAACTCGATATTGGAACCCGCCCTGGCTTTCAGTTCATCCATTTGCGGTCCGGCTCCGACAACGCGTAACTTATAGGGTGAATCCCTGAACGCTTCGATGGCGATATCGACGCGCTTGTAATTGACAAGTCGGCTGAGTACGAGGAAATGCTCACCGCGCCGCGGGCTTTCATCAATGGTGAACCGCGAGCAGTCGATAGGGGGATAAACGACCACTGAGTCGCGTTCATAAATACGCTTGATGCGTTCAGCGATGAAGTTGCTGATAGCGATAAAGACATCGACCTGTTCCGCGCTCGCCTTGTCCCATTTCCTCAACCCCGGCGCGAACTTCCTGAACATATAGCGGGTGATGCCCTTCATACCCGCGAGATAAGTTTCATAGAGGTCCCAGACATACCGCATCGGGGAATAGCAGAAACACACATGCACCGCGCCTTCGGGTTTACGCAGGCCTTTCGATGCGCAATGCGATGACGAGAGTATGAGATCGACGTCGCCGATACTGAAGTTTGCAAACGCCGCCGGCATGAGAGGTAGAAGCATGCGATGTTTGCGGCGGAGGAATTCCGGGAACCGGTCAAGGAAGCTTGGCCATACGCGGTCGAAGTCTATCAGATCGCCCATTACCTCGGGGCGGAAGATGGATGTATAGATTGGCGCATCAGGGAAGAGTTCCGCGAACAGTGCGACGCATCGCTCACCGCCGCCGATGCTGAGCAGCCAGTCATGGGAAAGGGCTACATTTGCGTCTTCGAGATCTTTTGCGCACATCGGGTTTTACCCACCGCCCCGCAAGGCCAATCCCACGAGGTGGATTACGAGGAGTACCACGCCGATAAAGAACGCGCCCGCGCCTATTCCGGTTAAGACGGTGAACATAAGCCTCAGCAGGGGAATTGAACGTATGCGTTCCACAAGGTCATGCTACGGAATAGCCGGGCGGGTGTCAATTGGGAATATTCATTATAAGCGTGATGTATCGGGACACCTTGTCCCGAAACAACGAGAGTCTCCCTTTTTCGTGCCTAACGTCACATCCTAATCTTATCCCCGCACCCTTTACTTCATGACTATACAATGATATATTTATTATTGAATACATCTATACGTATGGTTTATATTTTGCCTTTTGTATAATTATATTCTATCTTGATATTCTTTCCTGATCATTGTCGAGGATGCCATTGATTATCAATATGCCCAACCGTAGAACAAGCATTATTATCTTCTTACTTCTTTGCATCATTTTTCTTGCCCAATGCATCCATTTTTTCAATCATACACTTGATGATCCTTTTATTTCCTTCCGCTACGCTGATAATTTCGCCTCCGGGAATGGCTTGGTTTTTAATGAAGGGGAATATGTTGAAGGATTCTCAAATCCCACATGGACCCTGATAATGTCATTCCTTTCCTTCATCGGTCTTTCGGACGGTGAGATGGGTTTGCTCTGGTGCGCAAAGATATCAGGTATTATATGCGGCATTCTCATACTCTATGTCTTGTTTTTCGTTGCCGGTAAATACTTCTCTCAACCTTATGTCGGACCTCTTGCAGCCCTTCTCCTTGCAGGCTCTCCATATTTCGCATTATGGAGTTTAAGTGGTCTTGAAACCACCATGTTTTCCTTCCTCCTCCTTATTACAGTAATCCGGTTCATCAAGGAATATCAATCGGGTAGTAATCATTATGCCTCTTCAGTCCTGCTTTTTTTAACTTATATGACCCGCCCTGAAGGGGGATTCCTTTTCATACCTCTATTAATTATGGTTTATATTAAAGCCAGGGCGCTATCTCCAACATCTCGTAAATCTTCATTTATATCATTGGCTTCACCTTTCCTCATCGGTGTTGTCTTTGTTACAGCAGCCAGACTTCTATATTATGGCGATATCCTGCCTAACACATATTACGCCAAAACCTACGGCGGCCTGAATCAATTTATCTCAGGTTTTTATTACTGGTTATTTGGGCTCTTTAATACATGCATACATCCATATTTCGTTGTATTGGTTGTAATATCTTTGATCTTGTCACGAGGATCAAAAGATCTAATGTGCCTGCTATATGTATTTATCTTCTATTCCTTATTTATCATATATGTTGGTGGAGACTGGATGCCCGGTTTCAGATTTCTGGTTCATATAATGCCTTTAATGATGCTTGTAGTATCAATCGCTATAAGCCGGCTATTGAAATTAATAATTGAGCGGAAGATGTCAAATACTATATACTACGCTTTTCTAATAATTACCATTATCGTATTATGTTTCGGTCATATTAATAAATTTCGACACATCAACAGGCAATACAGCATATTCGAGTCCGGATATACAACCCTCTCCAGCGAGAGCCTGGTTATGAATGACTACTTGAATATGGGAAGGAAATTGAGGAATATTACCGAGGAATCAGACTATGTTGCTTTGGGTGAAGCGGGGCTGATACCTTACATTGGCAGAATGAAAATTATTGACTGTTTCGGATTAATGGATAAACACATAGGAAAGATGAAAGGATCATTACATTACAAATTTGATGAGACATATGTCCTTGGAAGGCAGCCGGAATATATCCTGATATTGGGTGAAATTAACGAAATGGGGGAACTGGAATCTAAATACTTATATTCAAGGAAACTGTTCTTAAGTGATAAATTCAATAATGACTATGCTTTGCATACCAAGGAAGGTCAATTCCTTCTGTACAAGAAAAAGCAGGAATGAATAAGCCGG
>CBDVBS010000222.1:0-6661 GCA_965372275.1 uncultured bacterium
TCTGCTCCGAGAGGTCGGCAGGCAGAGTCGGTCCCTGCGACATATCCGCACATCCGAGCATAATTATCAGGGAGAGACCAACCGCGCATAGTATGATATTTCTCATCTAAAATACCTCCTTACATAATTATTGGTAACAATGAAACCGAATTGTTAATCTGTGGTTTATATTATAGCAGAAAAATAGAATTTCCAAGTAGTCCGGTACTAAAGATTGCATGCGCCGGTTGAAGGATTGCACGGCATCCAGCCGATGCGAGACTCTACCACAGCTTAATGATCCTGATCCCGAAGTCGTAACCTGCAACGCACGCGTAATTATCCGATACCGCGACTCCCCGGGCACTACCAGGCATATCGAATGAGTTAACAATGTAAGCTGATTCCGGTGGGTCGATATCGATTATCTGAAGTCCTGGATCAGCCCCGACGTATGCGTAACCTCCCGATACCGCGACTCCCCTGGTCCAGCCCGTAGAGAATGATTTGGCAATGTGTGCCGATTCAGGCGGGTTGATATCTACTATCTGAAGTCCTGAATTATAAGCATAATAAAGTGCTACGTACGCGTAATCTCCAGATACCGTGACTCCTCCCCGGGCGCTACCAGGCGTATCAACCGTGTTGAGAATGTAAGCCGATTCCGGCGGTTCGATATCGATTATCTGAAGTCCCGATTCCCCATCCGCGACATAGGCGTAATCTCCCGATAACGCTACTCCGTATGCGGCATCAGGCGTATCAACAGTGTTGACAATGTAAGCCGATTGCGGAGGGTCGATATCGATTATCTGAAGTCCTGATTCACCATCCGCGATGTACGCGTAAGCGCCAAGTGCTACGACTTCCAGGGCATGCCCGGGCGTATCGACTGTGTTGACAATGAAAGCCGATTCAAGCGGATCGATATCGATTATCTGAAGTCCGGATTCACCATCCGCGACGTACGCGTAAGCTTCCGTAACCGCGACTTCCTGGGCACCACCAGGCGTATGGATCGATTTGACAATGTATGCAGATTCCAGAGGTTCGAAATCTATTATCTGAAGTCCGTAATCATCAGCTACATATGCGTAACCATCGGATAACGCGACTCCATGGGCATCACTGAGCGTATCTATCACGTTGGCACTGTAAGCCGATTCCGGAGGATCGATATCGATTACTTGAAGACCTGTAACTCTATCACCGACATACGCGTAGCCCCCTGATGTGGCTATCGAATTAGTATTTTCACCAGCCAGATTGATCGAATTGACCTGGTAAGCCGATTCCGGAGGGTAAACATCGAAAATATCAAGTTGGAATTGACTAACGGCATACGCGTACCCCCCTGCGACCGCGATATCTTCGGCATCATCAGGCGTATCGATTGAATTCACGATGTAAGCCAAATCCGGAGGGTCGATATCTATTATCTGGATTATCGAACTCCAGTCCTCGGCGTATGCATAACCGTCAGAAATCGCAATCTCGCCATTAATGTCCGAATCCAATTCTTTGACAATGTAAGCCGATTCCGGAGGGTCAATATCTATTACCCAAAGACCAGTGTGAATCGGGACGCAGGCGTAACCATCCGATGCTGCAACGTCACCACTGGACGACCAGGGCAGACCAAAATATTTGACAACTTGAGCTGATTCCGGAGGGTCGATATCGATAATATAAAGGTCCGGCCCACCTTGAACCCTCCTGATATAACACACAGAGCTTCCTGATACCGCGAGTCCACGGACATAACCAAAAAAATCGATTGTGTTGATAATGTGGGCTGATTCCGGAGGATCGATATCAACGATATCAAGCTTGGAATGATCAGGCTGACCGGAATAATTACTCGCGACAACTGCGCAACTTCCAGATACTACGACTTTAGCGGCACTCCAATTGGTATCGACCCGGTTAATCCAAACCGGATTTTCAGGATCGGAAATATCGAATATATGCAGCCCGTTTATGCCTCCGGCTATGTAAGCGTAGTTGCCTTCCATACAAATATCATAAGGAGATAAATTCAGCCAGGGCGGGGTGACATTGATCGGATAACCATCAGGCCAGCCTACTTCGACAGGGAACACCTGGTATGCTGTCAGGTCGAGCCACGGTTTGCCGGAAGGATCGTTCTCCTGGGCTTCCTTACTGACAAGACACGGGTAATACCCGGTCGATGCCAGTTTGACATTCTCGATCTCAGCCTCGTATCGCGTGTACCCATCGCCGTCCGATACAAAGGTCGCCTTAACTTCACCGTTGAACAGCTCCGGGCATTCGACCAGAACCGGATGCGCATCGTCCTTTCCCTGCGAGTCGTAGACATCGATCTGGAGTTTCGTTGTCCCGCCTTGCGCGGTGAGACCGGGTCCCAAATCCTGAATATCTATTTTCCACGCCTCAGGGCAGTTGGCGTCGGGGCCGAAATCTGTGATTGGGTCATCGACCGGTTTGTTAATCGGCGTAGCCCAGGAAGCGTCGACAGCGTAGCCGAAAATAAATTCGTCGTCCGGCATCTTTATTTCGTAGGTGACCGTGATCGCGTCACCGGCGTAAAATGCGTTTCGCGTGTTATCCGGATCATCCGATACGAATCGCTTGTACGCGTTGAGAAGTGCATTCGGAGCGGGTATGGTCGCCCATTTGCCCTTGAAATACCCCTCCATGCCGCCTGGTCCCGCTCCGATGGTTGTCGGGTTGTAAAGAGTCGTGTAACCATCGATGTTTATGACCGCACCATCGCCGAGAGTCCTGTCAGAGAAAGTCAATCCCGATTCCGGAAACATGTGACTCGCGTTGAACATGGCGATGCCGCGGACATCGAAACCGGTCAGGTTGAAATTATCGAACGGGTGTGAGATTTCGATATCGATGAGCACAGTTCCGTATCCGGAGGGGCTGATTCCTGTGATCTTGAGGCAGTTGGTGCATGGGCCATTCTCAAGCCATGAGAGCACATTCCAGTGGATGGATGTCTGTCGAATCGGGACGATTTCGAATTCGTTTTCCTCGGGATTCACATAAACAAAGTGATAAGCCCAAAGGTAATGATTACCAGCCTGGGATGTCATTGATTGAGCGTCAGCGGTGGTCCCGGGCGTGGACTCGACTTCGTCCGGCAGCGTGGGTGACGAAGGGCTGTTTGTGCCGGAGCAGCCGCAGATTATTACCGCCAGCAGGAAGGCAAGGAATCCGATTCGATATGAAGCCATTGCTGATCTCCCCCCGAGATTATTGATTTCAACATAATAATTTTACCACATTAATCATGCATCAGGCGGCGACAAGCCTGTTCGGCTGGAAGCCAGACTGCGCTTGTCACCGGCACCCGGATTTTTATATCTTGCAGGGAGAGTTACCGTAAGGTCAGACATCCACAAGCTCGAAGACTCGCTTGTGGGCGACACCCGTTTAAATATATAAATCATCACCGGCAGCCGGTCCCGATTTCTCAGTATATTTTCACGATTCTCAATCCGCCATCGATGACGATGTACAAATACCCATCTGAAACGTCGATATCCCAGGGAATTTGAATACCCGAGAGATCGAAGGATTCAACAACGCTGGCGGATCCGGGGGGATCGATATCTATCACCCGAAGTTCAGTGGACATCTCAACTACGAATGCGTATCCATCCGAAACCACAACATCGAATGCAGAAATAATATCCGGAACGGTATTAAAAACATACGCTGATTCCGGTTCGGTGATATCGATGATGGAAAATGGATCGGCACATGCATAGAGATAATCGCCGGAAATATCCAGCCCCCAAATCAAATCTGTTGGTACATTATGAACATAGGAACTTAATTCGGGCGGGTCAACATCAAATATCAGCAGACCGGGCATCATCACGCCCAGGTAGACATATCCATTGGAATACCTCATTTTATTTGTAACACCGAGATCGAAAGAATAAATGATATTTGCAGATTCAGGCGGGTTGATATCCGCCACATTGAAATAAATGGAACCTGCGTTATATGCAGTGAAATAAGCATAATTATCCGATGTGCAAACATTGCATGCCGGACCGTCCGTTTCGATAGTTTTTACGATATGGGCCGATTCCACCGGGTCGATATCCACTATATGCAACCCCGCTGATGTAATAAACGCATATCCGTTACGAGTAAAAATATCGCCGTCACTGCCATATATATCATGTGGTATTTCAACAGCTTTAACGACCGTGGCGTTTTCGGGTGTTTCGATGTCAACAATTTGCATGATGTAATTCGATAAGACACAAGCGGAATTATTATAGATCGATACCCACTTGGCTGTGCCCAGTAACCCTTTCCATCCGGTGATACAGGCGGATTCCTGGGGATTGATATCGGTGACTGTCAATCCCCTGCTGTCCAGCGAATATGCATAACCTCCGGAAACCACCACTCTGGGAACTATGCCGGGTATATCGAGTGTTGAGATCAGACTGGCTGATTCTGGGGTGGTTATATTGACAATATGCAGACCCTCATCACCGCCGACGCATGCCGTGGATTCATTCACGCCTACGTCAATGGCTTCGCCGGGGATCATCACAGTTTGAACTACCGATGCAGATAACGGGGGATCGATATCGCAGACCAGCAGTCTGTCTTCACAGGTGGCATAAGCGTATCCATCCGAAACATCGATACCATATCTTGTTGTGTTTTGGGTTCCAATTTCAAAGGAGTTCACAATCGAAGCGGATTCAGGGGTGCTTATATCAATGATGTGCAGCTTGATCGAGATTATGGCCATTTCATTATAATATGTGAGAACGCAGGCGTAACCGTCCAGGACTTTCAGGGCTTTCGGTAAATCCGGTGTATCAACTGTTTTAATAATTTCCGCAGATTCGGGTGGATCAACGTCAACCACGTAAAAATCCCCTTCGTCCATAAAACCCTGTTCATCAAGAACATACGCGTACCCGTCAGCAGCATCAACGTATTGAATACGATAAGGAAAAACAACTGTATTAACAATAAATGCTGTTTGGGGAGGGTCAATGTCAATAATGTACAAAGTGGAGGAATAATAATCGGCCACATATGCATACCCATTCGATACGGCTACACTTCTAGCTGATAAACCAGTTTCAACAGAGTTTATGCAGAGGGGATTTTCCGCATCGGTTATATCGAAAATCTTAAGGTCCGCATCGACGGCAACATAGGCATAGTCCCCATCAACACTTATATCGTTGGGATATCCGTTTAAACCCGGCGGAGTGACATCAACGAGGTTAAGCTCCGTTCCCTCGATAATGATTTCCAGCGGTTCATCCAGTTCATCAACCTGGCTTTCATCATCGGCAACGCGGAAATTGACGTAATAAGTGCCGGGATCTTCCCATGTGTGATAGGTGTCGGGACCTTCATCAGGCCAGGTTCCATCGTTATTCCAGTCCCATTCGAAAGTAACGATATCTCCGCCATCGGGATCATGGGAGCCGTCATCGAAGAAATGAACCGGCTCGCCCGCGTTCTGTGGATTTGGATCGGCGTCCGCGATTGCTATAGGATTCTGTTTTTCCGCAACATCAAATATGTGCAATTGATATGCGGTCAGGTCCAGCCAGGGTTTCGAGACAGGATCATTCTCATCATCTTCCACGCTGATAAGGCAAAGGTATGAACCGCCTGACGCAAGATTTTCATTTCCTACTATAGCTGTGTGTCGTGAATATCCCAAGCCGTCTTCTTCCCAAATGGCTTCAACTGTGCCATTAAAAAGTTCCGGGCATTCTGCTAAAGGCAGCGAATAACTTCCCTTGCCCTGCCAGTCATACACGTCGATTGTTAGTTTTGTCTGACCGCCTATATCAGTGAGTCCACTGCTAATGGGTGTCTCAGTCACCTCAATTTTCCATGGCTCCGGGCAATTGGCATCGGGGCCGAAATCTTCTATCGGGTCGTGTACCGGTAAGTTGTCGGCTTTTATCCAGTTCGCGTCGACAGCATAGCCGAATACAAACGCCCCATCCGGCATGTCGATCTCGTAGGTTACGGTGATTGAATCGCCAGCGTAGAATGCATTGCGAGTGTTCGCAGGATCATCCGAGATGTGCCTTTTGTAGGCATTCAGAAGCGCATTCGGTGTTTGAGCAGTGGCATATTTGCCCTTGATATATCCCTGGAGACCGCCCGGACCGCTACCCTCCGTTGTCGGGTTATACAGTGACGTGTGCCCGTCCGCGTTGACCAGCTCGCCATCGCCAAGCGTCCGGTCGGATATTATCAATCCCGATTCCGGAAACTCATGGCTTCCGTTGAACATCGCAATCCCGCGCACATCGAAACCTGTCAGATTGGCGCTGTCGAATGGATGTGTGATCTCGATATCGACAAGCAGTGTTCCATTACCCGATGGCTCGATATTTGTCATCTTGAAACAGTCCGTGCACGGCCATTGTTCGAGCCAATTGAGGATATTCCAGTGGTCGGCGACGAGTCGTAACGGAACAATCTCGAACTCAATTTCCTCGGGATTTACATAAACCAGATGATAGGACCAAAGGTAATGGTCGCTTTGGTTGGATTCCTGCGTGCCGGATGTCATGTCGGCGACAGGATCATTCTCCCCCTCCAGTCGGGGAGAAGAAGGATCATTTGCGCCTGAGCAACCACACAGTAAAATTGTCAGCAATGCAATAAGGAGTCCGTT
>CBDVBS010000223.1:0-6603 GCA_965372275.1 uncultured bacterium
GGGGACAGTCACCTGAAGACAGGATGACAGTCCCCATGCACACCATAATGATAGTTGCCTTCCCACTTCCTTGACGGTTTCAGCTCTTTTGGGGACTGGCATCCGGACTTGCCGCACGTATCACCGCATATATCTCCATCTTCATTACCGCGCGGCAAGTCCGGTGCCTGTCCCCATCATTAAAGAGTATATGCAACGTTAGGGTTCAGGATGTGATTCCTTTAAAAGCAGGCAAGGCGCACCTTGAAAGGTGCGGTACCCAATTTTCTAAAATACTTATCTAATGTAATTGGTCTCAGGGGACGGCATAGCCGGGGAGTGGTTCGAATACGAAATAAACCTCATCACGTATGTTCAATTGGTGTTGGAGTCTGAAGTGGGATTCAAAAAAATCCTTGACTTCAGTTGGTTGGATATCGATTCCGTATTTTTCATTTGCATAATTTACGGCTTCCGGTGAGAATATGGCATCCTCATGAACAACAACTGATCCGCCATTCACGATCCCCTCCCGGAAGAAAGCCTCTACTTCATCGGGGTTGTTTCGTATTCCCCCCACGAGGTCGATTATCCTTGTGACGCTGCATTCGGTGAAATAGCGTGTATATTTAATTCGGTAATCACCTTCACAGGAACTGATGAAAAAAATACGGTCGTGCCGTCCGAACTGTTTATCTAATTGTTTTGCTTCCATAAGAAAAGGATTCCTTTCGGGGTCACTGGCGGGAAGGAATTTGACCGTAAAGTTGGCGAAGGAAAGCGATATGATGACCAGCAATAGCGGCCATATGTGGCGCAAACGTGGTTTCCCAAGCAAGAAATCCCTCTCCAGCACTGGTGCGAGGAAGAGCAGGAAACCGGGGAGGTAGAGGATTCGGTAATTAATCCATTCAGGGGTGAATACGAATGAGAACAGCATTATCGGCACTGCAATCAGCAACCCGATATTCTGGATCGGCATTCGTAACTTATTGCGAATCCACCAGTAAACCCCTCGGACGGTTTCCACGAGAATGAAAAGCATTACAACAAGCTGCGCCAGGCTTACCGCCACCCATTTGAACCAATCTTTCGAACCGTCATTCTCACTCATTCCACCGAAGATCGACCCGTCCCCGTGAAGATTAGCGAGGTGCAGATCCGGCGCTCCATGCCATGTGCGCGTGAGGGAATCGCGAAGATCACTTGCCCAGTAATGCCCGGAAGTGATGTAGGATTGCTGCCATGCCGCGAATTCCTTCCACGTTCCGATCCCTTGCGAACCGATTGCAAGGAGTATCCACAAGCCGCCTCCGATAATGATGATGGAAGTTATGTAGATACCGACATTTTTTGCTTTTACACGTGAAGGGGAGTCACCGAGGAGTAACACATAGAAAAACGGAAGCAGCAGTACTGCATTGAGTTGACTTGCCAATAAAGCTAAGCTGGTAATGAATCCGGCAACGATGATTTCCCATCGGGATGGAGCCTGTGGCAATTTCCTGAAAATGGCTAAAAGACTGATCAGTGAAAATATCTGCAATGCCAGTGCCGTTGAGTTCTGATTTGGTGTTGTGCTGAAATACCATACCCCATGCGAAAAGGCGAAAAGGCTGACTCCGCAGAGCACTGTGGCAGGCGCGAATTTCGCGGACCGCAGGATTGATAATATGCCAAGGAAGGCGAGTATCCCGCAGAAGGTCGACCACGCCAATAACACGCCAAGTCCGGATATCCCCGCCTGGAGACCGCCGAGCATACGGAACACGAATTGCGGGCCCAAGGGAAACAGCGGGTGATGCGGGTGGATGATCCAATTAAGGCTTGTTTCGATGTCATATGCATAAACAAGGCCGTCCGAAAAATATTGGCGACAGGGAAATATGATGTAGACCGTGGCGATAAAAACCACCGTGCAGATATGAGCGGCGGGGGTCATGGAGCCGGTATGGTTATTTTGCCCGGTGGTTGCCACGTTCGTGTAAATGTTATCACCCGCGCATGGTGGTTACAAGGCGTCAGGAGCAATCAAGGACCTTAGTACACATTGTCATCATGCTACAGGCTTTTGGTATTCTCCCTGCTGAAGATTCTTTGCAGAGTTCCGTTATACTACATATAGCTTTATCACCTGATGTTATAATATCCTAAGCATATGATTTGCTTGGAGTGGTAACTCGTGGACGATAAGAGGAAAGGAAATTGGGCGATTGTTGTGAGTGCCGGGAGCGGTGCCCGGATGGGCGGCAATGTATCCAAGGGACTTGTCAAGCTTGATGATATCCCCCTCATCGCTTTCTGCCTCCAGGTTTTCCAGCTCCACGATGCAATCGACGCCATCTGTCTCGTGATCCATGAAAAATGGATGCACGAATATATGAAGGTCGTGGACTCACACCATATAGACAAAGTAGAATGTGTCGTCCCCGGCGGTGTATCGCGCCAGGAATCGGTATTCAAGGGGCTGCAGGAAATACAGGAATTCGCGAGGAGGGTTCTCATCCATGATGGAGCCAGGCCGTTTATTGAGGGGAAGCAGATCAGCGATCTCATGGGTGCGTTGAGGGATTATTCGGGTGCGAGTCTGGGATACCAGATCACCGATACGGTTAAACGTTGTGATGACAATGACATGGTGAAGGAAGAGGTTTCGAGGGTGGGGCTTATGGGTATACAGACACCCCAGGCTTTCCGTTTCAGGGATATCATGAACGCACACTTCGAAGCGCGAAAACGCGGCTGGAGGGCGACTGATGATACATCGCTGCTCACCCGGATGGGTATTCCGATCAAGGTTATCGACAGCAGCCCGGACAACATCAAGATTACTCATCCCGCCGATTTGTATGTCGCTGAATTGATACTACGCAAATTGCGCAAGGCCGGGACGGTGAAGATGTGAGAATCGGTCACGGATTCGATGTACACAAGCTTGTCAAGGGACGTAAACTCATTCTCGGCGGAGTCGGGGTTCCATTCGAGAAGGGGTTGGAGGGACACTCGGATGCCGACGTGCTCATCCATGCCGTGATGGACGCGATCCTCGGCGCGCTTGGAGCAAATGATATCGGCACGCATTTCCCGGATACCGATAAGAAATATAAGGATATTTCATCGATGCTGCTCCTGGAAAAAGTTGTGGAGATGATGCACGCCGCGAAATTTCATCTGGGCAATCTTGATGTCCTGCTTCATGCGGATGAGCCGAAGATCAAAGAGCTGATACCCGGTATGCGGAAGAATATCGCCAAGAAATTCAGTTGCGGTGAGCACAGAATAAATGTAAAAGCCACGACGTGGGAAGGGCTCGGATTCGCCGGAACCGGTGAGGGAATTGCCGCGAGTGCCGTGTGTCTTCTCATTCCTGATGTGTGGGATGAGGACAACGAGTATGTGCCGTTCGGTACCGCTCATCTGTTTGAACAGACGGGGTCCCCAGGGCAGAAGGAAAAATTGAGCGGTGGGAAAACTAAAGCCGGTGAAACATGGGTGGCATATATTGACGGCGCATCGAAGGGGAATCCGGGACCGTCCGCTATAGGTGTGTTGATACGGGATCCCGATGGCCTGCTCCTTGCCGAGATATCCGAGGCAATCGGAGAGGCGACGAATAACGTTGCGGAGTACCGCGCGATGATACGTGCCCTGGAGGAATGCCGTCTGCTTAAGGCGGAGAACGTGCTGGTGCGTACGGACAGCCAGTTGTTGGCAAGACAGATTGATGGTAAATATAAGGTGAAGAATCCTCAATTGATTGAGCTGTTTGATAAAGTCAGGAAGTCGGCATCGAAATTTTCGGCGTTCAAAGTGGAACATATCCCTCGCGAGGAAAACAAGGAAGCTGACGCACTCGCCAACAGGGCATTGAAAAAGAAAAAGAAGTAATATTGTAATAAATATTGTAACCAGGCAATAATGTAACCCGGCATTCTGATGCCGGGAAATAAATCGACAACGCGGTATCGTAGCCCGGCAATCCTTTGCCGGGAAATAAATTGACAACATAGCCTTTTTAGGGGAGCGGATGAGGCGGCCGCGGACGCGAGGCTCGCGTCTGAGGAAAGTCCGGGCACCACAGGGCAGGATGCTTGATAACGTCAAGCCGGGGCAACCCGCGGGCAAGTGCCACAGAAAGCAAACCGCCGCACATATCACCCGGCATTCTTATGCAGGGAATACATGCGCGGTAAGGGTGAAAGGGTGAGGTAAGAGCTCACCGGACGTATGGTGACATGCGTGCCAGGTAAACCCCATCCGGTGCAAGTCGGTATCGGCATTAAGGCGGCCCGCCTGTCGATATCAGCCGAACGCATGAGGCGCGTGGCGACACGCGTCCAAGATGGATGACCGCCACCCCTTCGGGGGTACAGAACCCGGCTTACAACCCGCTCCCCTTTTTTTTAGGTTATAATTGATGCATCAGATGGTGAAAGGAATTCAGTATGGATCAGTTAACCGAAATAACGCTTCGCGGTTTTAAATCTGTTTACGATTTATCTGGATTAGAACTCGGGCGGAGGAATATTCTTATAGGCGCAAATGGAGCCGGGAAATCGAATTTCATTTCGTTTTTCAAGCTATTGAGCTGGATGACAAGTAGTACTGGAAACCTGCAATATTATATCGGGGAGAGCGGCGGCGGTAATGCATTACTTTTTGACGGCTCCCAAATAACAAAGCATATTGAGTGTAACCTTGTGTTTAGGACAAGCCAAGGGACTAATGAATATTATTTCATTCTGTCACATGCCTCTCCTGACACTCTTATTTTTGTTGATGAAAAATACCGCTATTCCAGACACGACATGGAATCAGAGGCGGTTTGGACAAATATTGGGTCGGGCCATCGCGAATCAAAGTTGATTGATGATGCTCGGGGTCACGACAACAAGACTGCAAAGTTTATTCTGAGTCTGCTCAAAAGGTGCATTGTCCATCAATTTCACAACACCTCGGAAACCGCTCGTATCCGGCAGAAATGGGATGTTGAAGACAATCGCTATTTAAAAGAAGATGGAGCTAACTTAGCATCATTTTTAATGCGGCTGCAAAACGAAAACGACAGTTACTACTACAGGATTGTTGAAACAGTAAAACTGATTACACCTTACTTCTCTGACTTCTATTTCAACCCGGTTGGCAACAGCGTTATGCTTCAATGGACCGAAACCGGTACTGATATGGTCTTTGGTGCTCACCAGGCCTCTGATGGAACGCTGAGGACAATAGCACTCGTTTCGCTTCTCCTGCAACCGGAAGTAAACTTCCCAGCAGTCTTGATCCTTGATGAACCGGAATTAGGTTTACACCCATACGCCTTGAACATTATCGCGGGTCTTATCAGAGCCGTTTCAGAGCATACACAGGTGATTTTAGCTACTCAATCTGAAGCATTTATTGATTGTTTCGAACCCGAGGATATCATCGTTGTTGATCGTCCGGAGAGGAAGTCTTCCTTCAGGCGTCTTCAGGGGCAGGACCTGAAGGAATGGCTTGAAAACTATACATTATCAGAGCTGTGGGAAAAGAATGTTATTGGCGGGAGACCTGCATGATGTGTGGTTGCCTTAGATTGCATATCACTGCTGAAGGTCAGACTGAAGAGACTTTTGTTAATCATGTTTTAAAAGGTCACTTGCGTCAATTTCAAGTCGAAACAGATGTACGGTGTATAGGGCTACACAAGCGAGGAAGAAAATATCATATTGGTGGCATTCTTGATTATGATTTAGCGAAATTAGATATCAAGTTGTGGATGAAGGAAGATGATAATCCTGATTCTTTCTTCACTACGATGTTTGATCTCTATGCTCTGCCTGAAAGTTTTTTCGATCTGATTACAGACTGGAAGAATAGAGAACCTTATCAGGTGGTAGACGATATTGAAGCTAATATCCTGGAAGATTTCAATACTCATCCCCGGTTTATTCCCTACATTCAGTTGCATGAATTCGAAGCGTTATTACTATCCGATATTTCTAAATTCGATTGGGAATTTATTGATCACGATGATGCAATCAGAAATCTTTCTGACGAATGCTCCCAGTTTGGTTCTCCCGAACTAATCGATCATAGAAGAGAACATGCGCCATCAAAACGGATCATTAAGTATATTCCTGAGTATCAATGGCGAAAACGCTCCGCGGGACCTATCATCGCGGGTAAGATTGGACTTCCTGTAATGAGAGAGAAGTGTGAGCATTTCAATGTGTGGTTGACAAAGCTGGAAACACTTAGCCAGAATGTGTAGGACATATTGATGCAGATGACTGTCAGGCGCGTGGCGACACGCGTCCAAGATGGATGACCGCCACCCCTTCGGGGGTACAGAACCCGGCTTACAACCCGCTCCCCTATTATGCATTTAAAAATCCCGGCAAGTGAGTTGCAGCGCTACATTATTGTTGCGTGACACTTTCCATGCAAAAATCCAAGAATTAAATGTGCTTAAATCCCGTTAAGTTTTTTGAGCATAGAATAGCACGTCATTAAGTGATAAGATTTACCGGTTAGCATTTGATGCTGGAAGACCGCGCACTGGAGAAGATTGTTAGGAGGATGATTGAGAATGAAAGGCTTATGTTTATTTTCCACGCTGTTCCTGATGGTTGTTCTTGGGGG
>CBDVBS010000224.1:0-6536 GCA_965372275.1 uncultured bacterium
TATTTATCCGCTGAAATTCCCACTTTCCCGACAGCCTGTGAAAGGTGCGGTACCCGATCATTATCAATATTTGTTTCGTTGGATTGGTCTAATTGTGTCAACCAGCCGGTTTTGATCCCTTCGACAGAGCGACGGCAAGGCTGAAAAGGACCCGAGGTCTTTTGTAAACATCGAATCCAATATCCTTTGCTACTTCTATCATCTCTTCAAAACCTTTCTTCGACACATGCATCCCCGGTTCGGCGATGAGCAGCTTGCCGCCCGGTTTGAGGACATTGTAAACCTGTTCGAGGAATTTACGCGTGTCCGGTGTTTCGTGGACCATCCAGAATGCATTTACGAAATCGAATTCACCATCGACATTGAGGGAATCCGCTTCGCATCTGTGCAGCCTGATCATATGTGTCAGCTTTGCTTTTATAACCCTTCGCTTCACGATGTCGAGCATCTCCTGCTGGAGGTCAACGGCGACAACCTCGCCTTCATTCTCCAGTAGTCTCGCCATGCCTATCGACGCGAATCCCGCGCCGCAGCCGATATCCATCACACGCATACCGGGTTTGACATACGGGCCGAATACCTTCTTCGGTCTGTGGATAAGCGGACGAAGGAAATTATCGAATGTGTGAACGTGTTTCGGTGGGCAAACATGTTGATCTTCCATTTAAGCTAAATCCTCCTGCAATCGAATGCGGCAATTATAGAGAATGTTGACCGGTTGATAAAGGACGAAAGGGGTGTGGCACTTGGTGTCTTTTAAACGAAGAATCCCCCCGGCTGGTAGATCATCGAACCGTCATATCCTGTTTCCCCGGTGAGGATGTAGGACAATGCGGCGACGGCGTCGGCGATGTCGTCGGTAGTGACGGCGCCGGACGTCGGGGCGGCAACAGAAAACCCGCCGGGACGGAGCGTGCGTCGGAGATAGGTAAGTTCGGATACTAAGTCGGGATCGCCAGGGAAGGAAATCATCCCGCCTGCAATCAACGTACGAAGGTTTGTATAAATTGCCATCTTGCTTGTCGATGTGAAATCGAACCTCTCAGTGCGCAATCCCATTTTCCTCAACTGGTTGTCGATGTACGGCGCGCAATACTGGTCGAATGAAACCTGCTTGATCCTGTAGCGGTCGGTGAGTTGGCCAATTCGATGTTCGATCATATCAGGATTGAGCGGCTTGCCGGGCGATGGTTCGATGGCTATAACCTCGTCGATGTAAACCCGCTCCCCGTCCTTATGCCCGATGGCGATTGCGAATCGATCCCTCGCGAATGCCGGGTCGAGGTGGATGCGTCGCGGTATGTGGGGATTGATTAGTGTATCGACGGGCTCCGTTGCCCTGACACACGCGGTGATTGACTCGGCATTGAGGAATGCTGAATCGACCGCGACGAACTGCGCGCCGTACTCGCAGGATGCCATATCCGGATCGATGGCGAATTCCGGCTCGAGCATTTGTCGTGTGATATAGGGATGGATTTCCCACGTGGCGAATTGCATCACCAGCAGACCTTCGTATTCACCGCGTTTGTCGTATAGTTCCCATGTCTTCCCCTGCCTTCCAGCCGGTGATGTCGTGATGATAATCTGGCCAAGTTTTCCGAATGTCCTCACCGACGGCAGCAGGGCATCGAACACTTTGGAACCGCTTGAGGGGCCATCGACGCCGGTGAAGTGGGCCAATTCATCGAGTACGCAGAGCGCGGCGGTACGTCCACGCACTGCCCCGGCGCTTGTGGGAAGAGATTCATACAGCACACGCCTGCCGATTCGCATACTTCCCGATGCGGGAATTTTCCCCTCAACGATTCCCGCAAGCTGGAGGTTGGTTGCGGTACGTTCGAACAGCACACGCGCTTGTCTTTCATCGGCGGCGACATTTATTGCCCCCACTGTCTGACCGCGAAGGAGCTTGACGCCCCGAAACCTGCGACGTCGGCTCAGTTGAATGAGTCGATGCGCGAGAGTTATGGACGCGATACTGGTCTTGCCGGATCGGCGTCCGGCGATGAGCAGCGCGATGAGCGGGGGTCGCGGGATGTGGATGCGCCGCCGGTCGGGATCGAATTCCCAGTCGGGGGGAAGCCAGATTGATGCATACGGATTATCGGCACGGATGAGTCCGGCAAGGTCGGAAGATTCATCATGTGTAAGTTCGCCATTTCCCGAAATGAGTTTCAGGATAAGTTTCTGGCGGGGGAACAGGGGGAATCCGAGTCCGTCCTGTGATGTGGCCCAGGCGGTGATGTCCGACTTGAGCGAATCGCCGCGAAGAATGAATCCCATCATTTTCCTGAGTCTTTTCATTACTCTTCTTCAACATCTTCCCGCTCATCCTCTGAGTCTTCCCCGGGATCATCGTTACCGTTCAGTTCGGAATCGAGTATCCACAGGGCGGAGATCACTTTTTTGTATGTCTCCTTATCCGAATTTTCCAAGACTGAAAGTACCGCGCGGTGGAAATGTGCTTCGTCGATGAGCGGAGCCATACGTTTGAGGACATCGAAGCGGAGTTTCAGAAGCTGCCTGTATTCCGCGAAGAGTTTGAGCTGTGTGGATGTGAGGTTCTCATTGGGAGCGGTGTGGGGAATGTTCTCCTTGATGTTGGAACAAAGGTCCTCGAGTTCGCGTATGGTTTCGAGAAGATGCTCAGCGGGGGATTTTTTTGTAGATGGTTGGTTTTCCATTAAGTATCACCGTGGGAGATGGTTAATAACGGGACGGGCCTCAGTAGTGTAATCATTGAGAAACAGGTTTGATGCGCTGTTAGGATGTTACGTTCTCTATTTCTAAAGGCCCGTCCCTGTTCTTGGGACGGTCGCGGCTTGGTTGGAGAGCTTAGAAACCGGCTTCGGGTTCGAGGTCGTTGAGCTGTTCGAGGTTGAGACGGCCCGAGTTGTGTGTGACCTGTGCCATCAGAATCGGATCGATGCGCACAACCCGCCTTCGCCATTGTGATTCCCGGCGGCGCATTGACCGGTCGAAATTATCCAGGGCTTTCTCCCACGGTTCCTTCTCGCTGTAATGCTTCAATCTTGGTTTGTCAATAATTTCTGTTGCCATATTGACTATCCTCCTGTAATCTCTTTCAGGTGTTTTATCACGGTGTTGTGGGAGATTCCGAGTGCCCTGCCGATCTCCCTGAAACTCCACCCGTCGAGCACCAAGCGTAGCATCCTGAGCCTGTGTTCATCGAGGTTTCCGGAATTCTGCATATCGACGATGGCATCGAGAACTTCCGGCCATCGATCGTGAAATCCAAGCTCGTAGGTGTTGATGATTGAATTGATATCCAGTGTCTGATTTTCGGTTGCCATACGAGTAACTTACCACAAAAGGCAAAATTTGGCAAGATATAGCAACAAAATATATTGCCAAAAAGCATATTTCTCCCATTCCCTCCGGTTTTATGTAAAAACACTGTAACCACTGACTTCTCAGGCGTGAGGGCCATTCATAAAATTGGTAATATGTGATAAAATACTAACATCTTGGAGGATTGGCTTATGGCCACGAGGATATTTTGTGTATTCATAATAGGCATGCTTTTGGTATGCATTCCTGCTTTTGCATCCGATGATATTGTCGAGGACCTCATCACTCCGGAGGTCATTCTTGACAGTATGCTGCATTTTGAGGCGGACCAGGGTCTCAAGGATTTCAAGGTGAATATCCTGCAGACCACGTCGGAGGCGGACAATACCGAGGTGTACCAGGTTGAGATGGTGCTGTATTTTTTAGCTCCGAACCTTCAGCTTACCATGGTTGGTGATGAGCCTAAGAGTCTCCAGAGCGACGCGTCATTCCAGGCTTTTCTTTCCAATATGGGTATTGAGAGGGGCAAGGATACGGTAATCGAGGACGAAGAGTGCTACAAGATCGTGGCGACTCCGAGGGCGTTCGGCAGGGCTGAATATACTAAGACATACTATATCAGCAAGGCGGATTTCCGTAAGATACGTATAGAGAGTATTCGCTCGGAGATGAGATTCAAATACATCAGGTATGTAACCGATTATTTCTATGACGAATATGACGACGGCGAGAATATCTGGACACTTACCAGCAACAGCAATGTCGCGGCTTATACGGACAAGAACGAGAAAGTGTTCGATCAGAAGAACGAGTATTACGACTATGACGTTGACTTGGGCTTGACCCAGAAAGATTTCGAGAAAATACTCAAGGACTATAAAACCTACTTTTCGGAAGGCATATAATTTGAGCGGTAATGGACAGGATAAAGACGGCTTCGCCAACAGTGAAGCTGTACTCATAATTCCGGCGTACAATGAGGAAGAAAACCTCTCCGCTGTGCTGGACACGGCGAAGTGTTCCCCTTTGCTGAAGCGGATTATCGTCATTGATGACGGCTCTGATGACCGTACCGCGGAGATCGCGGAATCGTTCGAAGGGGTAGAGGTGATACGTCAGTCTAACCGGGGCAAAGCCGGTGCGATGGAGGCCGGGGTGAATGCATCGGATGAAGCCCTGCTGCTTTTCCTCGACGCCGATTTGCGCGGTTTGACGTTATCCCATATTGAGGACCTCATCCATCCCGTTGCTGATGGTGATTGTGATATGACGATGGGTCTGTTCTACGGGCCGCCGCATCCGTCACGGTGGGCGCACCGCCTGAGCCCGGGCCTCAGCGGACAGCGGGCGATGCACAGGAACGTGCTCGATCTGCTGGAGGATTACGGGAGCCTTGGCTTCGGTATCGAGACCGCGTTCACGAAGCTCGTTAACCGAAATATGATCAGCCTGAAGACCGTACGCCTCGAAGGCGTCAGCCAGGTTATGAAGGAAGAGAAACATGGTTTTATCGCCGGGGCCAAGCTTCGCGCACGGATGTTCTACGAGATAGTGCGCACCCGTTTTTCGCGTCCATATAAACGGTAATCCACGGTTTACGGGGGGGCAATCCCACCAAACAAGTTTTGCGATAAATTGGGCGTGTCTTTTAAAGAGTGTCCACTCCCTGACGGTCGTGGTTCGGACAGCAATAATTATTATAAGTTCCGTGTGCCACCGCTATCAGCGTCTTCGCTGACAGCGGTGCTTTGACATGTGCGCGCATTATCGTTCGTTCCGTTCACGATAGTTACGCGCTCTGGTCGCGTTCCCTTATCTTTTGCACGTTGGTCACGAGCCTGAGATGGTTGATCGGTTTCGAGATGATGTCATCCGGGCGGATGTCTATTACCTGGAGCAGGATACCCTCGCTCACATCCTTGCTGATGATTATGATCGCGGCATCGGGATATTTCGACCTGATTTCCTTGAGAGCTTTGTATCCGTCTTCGCTGGTCGGGAGATCCAAATCGGCAACAACGAGCTTTGGCTTATGCTTGTGAAATTTGTCGAGTAATTCGGTGCTGTTTTGGGCTTCGGCGACAACCTTGCAATTGCCGTCCCTGGAAAGGATTTTCCTGAGACGTGTACGCATCGCGGGTATCTTGGACGCCACGATGGTCCGGCATTCCATGGTGCATTTTTTTGGGTCGTCCTCGTCATCCTCACTGATAAGCTCGGGGGCCGCCTGTTGGTATTCGCTTATTATTCGGTCACGATCCTCGAGGCGCCGATAGAGGTCCTCAATTTCGACCTCCTTCTTCCCTATGAGGTAAAGGAAGTTCTCGAATATTTCGAGTGCGTCAAAATAGAATTCATCGCGGTTAATGTTACTCATCTTCTTAAACTCCCGAGAATGCCGTTGACCGGTTGAGCAGCGAGTACACTGTCTCGACCAGCCTCAGCCTGTTTACCGGCTTGGACAGAATTTCCACGTCATTATGCTGTATGGTTGTCAGTATTTCCTTCATCTTTTGAAACTCGGTAATAATAATGGTTTTCAGATCAGGATTTATTTCCCGCATAACCTGGAGCAGATTCAGCCCCCTGCCGGTTGAATCAAGATTGCCTATCACGATCATGTCGGTTTTTTGGTACTGCATGATCTTCAGTGCTTCATGTAAATTCTCAACTTCACCCGCTATGGGAAATCCCCCACCGGTGATTATCTCCCGCAGCTTAAGGCGCATCGGCTTGAGGGAGTCGATGATCAACACTCCCCCCCCGGGCGGTTCAAGGGGAGAGTGGGAAGCGCTTTTCAATCCCGCTGCTGATGCTACTTCGTTTGTCCAGTTGGAGATCGCGCCTTTATTGCCGGCTTTGTTTTCCGACTGAAGAGACTCGATGCGTTCGTAGAGGATGTTGATCTCCTGCTCACGCCGGGTAATCAACGCTAAAAGGGTCTGAACGACTTCGAGGCTCCAGATAAAACGGTTGTGCTGATCGCCTGAACTCATCAATCCGCCACTCTCCATATGGCTCTTTAACCATCATTATTATTACTGAATCAGGCGTGAAAATTACTTATCAGACTTTATACGCGTTCCCGGGCGGGAAAATAGGGACAGTCACCTATTTTATCCCCTATGTACTTTTCCATAGTCAAATATATTTTCATAAAATAGGTGACTGTCCCGAATGGCGCTTGTTTAAGGATTGTATCGCTTTTATGAAGCCGGGTG
>CBDVBS010000225.1:0-6525 GCA_965372275.1 uncultured bacterium
ACCTGCATTACCCGGGCGGGAGGATTGTAGCCCGGCAATCCCTTGCCGGGAAAATATAGTCAACGAAAAACCCGGCATCAGAATGCCGGACTACGATTTACATATTCACTAAAAAACTACTGCATGACGAATTCATACACGCGATAGAAAATATCGGTGTTACCGTTGTCACCGTCGGCTTCGTAGGCGAAGATGATACCGTTGGCATCGTTCGGATACAGGTCAGGCAGCGCCGCATTTTCGTGGACATTGACCTTAACGGGTTCGCTGAATAAGCCAGGCAGGTCGGCTTGTTTGTATTGGAACCACACATTTCCGTGATACTCATACGTCAGGAAGATATACTGCTTTTCAAATGCATTGAATGTCACTATGCTGGTATCGTGAAGCTCTAAGTCCTCAAATGTAACCGCGTTATCAATAATCGTATTGGTCCATTCAACGCCATCTTCAGAATAGGCATATACCAGGCGCGCGTCCTCCATCCAGGTATCCCCGGCATATGCAACATGGAAGTGATCGTTCTCATCGATCCACAGGCTCGGGTCATGTGCTCCGATCCACAATTCCATGGCGCCATCCTGGATGACGTTCTCAGTCGTCCAGCTTGTACCGGAGATATCATCGCTCGAACGCATACGTATCGGCGCGTCAATGCCTCCCTTCCAATAGACGAGACGGCAGATGCCGTCGGATGTTATTCCCACGGAGCGGACAACCGACAACCATGCGTTTTCTATTTCGAGACACTGAGTGCCGCCGTAGTTAGGCCAAGTCCCGGTGCCGCCCTGGTTGGGGTAATCACCACGGCGCATCTTGATAATGCCATCGTAATCACCGAACATCATCGGGTAGCCTTCACTCGTATAGAGCATATTGCCGGCATGTGACATTCTCACACCGTTAATTGACATCGCTTCATCATACGGATCGAAATCAGGGATACATCCCAAGGCATGTCTTGTCGGAGTATCATAGCTGGACCACGCCCGTCCGTCCGGGCCGGTGTAAAATTTGAAGTTATAGCAGCACTGCACAAAATTCTGTGAACCGTGTGTATGCCAGGCGCCTATCTGATGCGAGCCGAATGTAAGTCCGCCGTCATTCGATTCATTGTATCTTACAAAATTGTAAAAATGGGTCGGGTCTGTCGCCTGGCACCAGAAATACCCGATCCACATTCGCCCCTCGCCGTCAATGGTCAGTGCGGGTTCAAAGTCATCGTAATTGGTATAGCCGTCATTGGTTATAAGCCCCTCATCATGAGCTATCAGACCGAGTTGAGACTCGTCGGCTATTATGACATGCTGAAGTGGAGCGTATCCGGTAACGGGGTTCCCCGGAAGCATATCCTGGTAACCCACTATATCGCATTCAGCCCTTACGAGGAGGTGAATTGTATTCGATGATGTCAGCGTGGGGTTGACGAGATCGATATGATATATGGAGTAATTCGCTCCGCCCGAGATGGGAGTGGATGAAGATGCTGTTTCAAACACCCCCGGGCATTCGACGACGACATGGTTCTCATCCGCATCGAACCAGTCATACACATGGATATCGAGTGATACATAACCCCCGTATGAACCATCGTGATACCACAATTCATTTTCCACAACGCTGGGTTCGATGAAAAACGCTTCGGGGCGGTTGGCTGACGGACTGAAACTGCCCGGCACTTCCCAGGGTGAACTTCCTGTTGGAAACCGCCAGCTCGCGTCAACCGCGTAATTGAAAATCAGATCGCTGTCGAGACTTATCGTGTAGTGGCGAATATTCTTTTGCCCGGCCGAGAAGTATCCCCGATTCCCCGGGTCTATCGTGGACGGTGAGCTTTCGATGTCCAACGCATCGGCGAAATATTTATAACCGTTAAGCGTAGCCGTGTAATCGGCGGATGAATCCGGCGTACCCAGCATCCCGTCAACATAACCTTTTATCGGGGCATCGGGATTGTACGGGAACTCGACCGGGTTCCACCAACGAGTGAGCCCGTCGGCATTCACCAAACGGGTATCACCGAAACCGGCGGTCACGATATCCGGGTCTTCATAGCCCGACATGCTCCCGCTGGTGATAAGTATCCCGCAAACATCAAAGCCGGTGAATTCATTTAATCCAAGGAACGGATGCCGAAGACCTATATCGACATCAAGCATGCCGCCCGAAAACTGGGGCGGGCTTTCGAGGGTGAGATGAAGCAGGGGCGGCGGTTCGAGGAAGGGAAGGGCATTCAGATGCAGCGACACCGTGCGAAGCTCAACAATATCAAGCCCGCTTTCATCCGGGTCGGCAATCATCATCCAATAGCCGAGACATGTGTGGGATGAATCAAGGGACTGCGTTCTCTCAAGCTCCCCCTTGACCGGCGCAATGGGATTATCAACGCCGGTGGAGCATCCATAGAGAAAGATACTCAGAATCATCAGAAGAATGAAATAGTTTTTCATAAGCTTCCCCTCAGAAGTTCAGAAATTCAATTGTATGTTTCGGGAATAAATTCCCGAAACACCGGTATAATTAACATGTCCGTTTCGGGAATAAATTCCCGAAACACCAAATTCGCGAAATACCGATAACATCAATATAATTATAACCACATATCACCTGGTTTGCAGGAGATATACAATTAATCTTGTCAAGTTCCGCAAACCGGTCTTGATATTACTGCACGAATTCGTACATCCGATAAAATATATCGCGGTTGTCGTTGTCGCCATCGGCTTCGTAGGCGAATACCAACCCGACGTCACCGTTGGGATGAAGGTCGGGCAGCGTAGCATTCTCATGCACGTTCACCTTAGTCGGCTCGCTGAATTCGGAAGCATCAGAGGATTTATACTGGAACCAGACTTCGCCCTCATACTCGTATGCGATGAATATCCACTGTGTATCAAACGCGTTGAATGTGATGATACCGGTATCATGGAGTTCGAGATCCGGGAATGTGACGGCGTTGCCGATAACGTCATTCGTCCAGTCTATTCCGTTTTCGGAGTATGCATAGACCAACCACGCTTCCTCCATCCAGGTATCCCCGGCATATGCGACATGGAAGTGATCGTTCTCATCGATCCACAGGCTCGGGTCATGCGCGCCGACCCAGATTTCGGCGAGGCCGTCCTGGATGATACTCTCGGTTGTCCAGCTTGTGCCGGATGTGTCGTCGCTGGAGAGCATCCGGATCGGGCCATCTACTCCTTCTTTCCAGTATGCGAGATGGCATATTCCGTCGGATGTCTTACCTGTTGAACGAACGATTGAGAGCCACGCATCATCTATTTCGATGCACTGAGTTCCCTGGAATGTCGGCCATGTTCCGGTGCCGCCCTGGTTGGGATAATCCCCGCGCCGCATTTTTATTATGCCGTCCTTGTCGCCGAACATCATCGGGTATCCTTCACTCGTGTAGAGCATTTCCCCGGCGTGCTCCATCGGCGTGCCGCCAAAGCAGTGTGATTCCTGGTACGGGTCGAAATCCGGAATGCAACTTATCGTATGCCCGCAGGGGGCGTTGTATCTATGAAATGCCTGCCCGTTTTCACTGATGGCGAACTTGCTGTTGTCACATTTTCTAAGTTCCGGGCTGATACCGTGGGCGTGCCATGCACCATATTGATACGGACCGAATGTCAAGCCGTTATCGGTCGATTCGTTATACCTGACATAATTCCACCAATGGTCTATATCATCCTGATTCCACCAGGAATAACCAATCCACATTCGTCCTTCACCATCAATGGTCAACGCCGGGTCATGGTCGTCATTATCGACATAGCCGTCATTTGTAATCAAACCCTCATCATGCGCGATCAATGTGAGCTGCGATGGCTCTTCCCCGCTGACCTCCACTGGGAATAACGGGGCGTATGCCGCAACAGGAGTGCCCGGAAGCTTGTCCTGGTATCCGATCGATTCACACTCGGCACCGATCAGAAGCTGGATATCATCGGTTGATGTGAGAATCGGGCTTGTGAGGTCAACATTGTAAACCGAGTAATTCGCGCCGCCATCGATTGCCGTTGATGACGAGGCCGCGATGAATACACCGGGACACTCAGCAACGACGGTATTCATATCGGCATCGAACCAGTCATACACATAAACATCGAGAGATAATTGACCGCCATAAGAGCCACCGTCATACCATAGAGTATTCTCAACAACATCCGTGCTTATGAAGAATGCTTCGGGACGGTTAGCCGCCTCTGAGAAGCTGTCGGGAACCTCGATCTGGTATGGCGGAAGGCCGGTTGAAGCCCAGGATGCATCGACCGC
Organism: uncultured bacterium; assembly: GCA_965372275.1. GTDB lineage: Bacteria > JAJVIF01 > JAJVIF01 > JAPKYR01 > CAZSPL01 > CBDVBS01. The sequence goes on from CBDVBS010000225.1 coordinate 4,279, forward strand.
GTAATTGAAAATTAACCCACCGACCATTTCTATCGTGTAGTGACGTACATTTTTCTGTCCCGCCGAAAAATAGCCCCGGCTCTCGGGGTCAATGGAGAATGGTGAGTCATAGATATCCAAATCGTCAGCATAATATTTAAATCCGTTTAAAGTTGCCGAGTAATCGGCAATCGAATCGGGCGTTCCCATTGCACCGTCGATATAACCGTATATCGGCGCTGTGGTGTTATAAGGGAATTCAACCGGGTTCCACCAGCGCGTCAGGCCATCGGCATTAACTAAGCGCGTATCGCCGTCACCCGGGACAACGATGTCGGGATCATCATATCCGGTGATGCTTCCCTGCGATATAAGGATCCCGCAGACATCGAATCCGGTGAATTGAGTCAGGCCGAGGAACGGGTGCCTGAGTCCTATATCAACATCCAGCATCGAGCCTGAGAATTCCGGTGGGCTTTCGATGGTGAGGTAGAGGTTCGGCGGCGGTTCGAGAAAGCGCAGTGCGTTGAGGTGAAGCGCCACTCCACGAAGCTCAACTACATCAAGCGTCCCCGAATCCGGGTCTGCAATCATCTGCCAGAATCCAAGCGCCGCGTGACCGGACTGGGCCGATTGCACATCCAGGCCGCCAGGTTCGCCGGGCAGTGCCGGGTTGGTGCCGCTGCCGGAACACCCGAGCATGATCGCAAGAAGCATCAGCATGAGTATACAAAAAAATCTTTTCATCTCATCCTCCCTGAAGTAAAAACTATTTTTGAACTCCACACTATTAGATACAATCGGTTACCAATAAAATTATATAAAGCAAGATTTAGACCCGATTCATTCCGCCCGGTTGTGATCATCACCAGCGGTAAATTCCCGAAGAGCTAAGGCAACTGCAACTCCGATGAGTGCACCCAGTACGTTGCATATGCCGTCAAACGGATCGGAGTCCCGATGCGGGAGATACATCTGGAGCCATTCAAGGATGAGACCATATACGGCGGAAGGGATGAAAGCCCCGGCAAATATTCTGACACCGGAATTGCCCGGCCTTGACGTAATACGCCAGCATGCCAACGCTAATGCGTAAACAAAATACGCGAGGAAATGCACGAACCTGTTACGAACATCAGGTCCTATCTGAATCATCGGCGCTTTGATGAGTGAAAGGTATGCAAGCAGGATTGTCCCGATGATGACGAGGGCTAACCAGAATCCTGGAGTCCTTATTATTCGGCCACTGAAATGCATACAATGAATTTTAGCAGATAGCGAAGGTCATTCCGGTGATAACCTGATCCTCAAGCATAAAAAAAGCCCCTTTCGGGGCTGATGTTTAATATCCCAAATTCTTAATGCATATTCGCTTCAGCCAATTTGTGCTCCTGGTAAATCTGCACGCACAACCTCTGGCTTCCTGTTTCGAGACCCCCGCCTTTTTCGACGGCGTTCTGCCAGTCGAGGCCTTTGTTTACGAGGTACAGGGCGAACATCGTACCGGTACGTCCGATGCCGCTGTAGCAGTGCATAAGCACCGTCCTGCCTTCATCAAATTCCTTCTCAACCAGGTCAAGGAAACGGTTAATCTGGTAGTACTCCGGGGTGCCGTAATCCTCTATCGGCATTTCAAAGTGACGCATCCCCAATGATTCGATTTTGTTCTTGAGTTTGGGCGAAATGCTCGAATAGCTGACGACAGTGTCAACCCCCTGCAGCATAAGCCATTCGATGTCCTCTATAGTGCGTGGAACCCCGCTCCCGGCAATCCTGCCATCTACTAACCATCGAAAATTATCAATCATCTGACCCCTCCTTTGAGATTTCTGCCAAAAACCTCCACTGAGGGCTCTATTACCTCCCGGCCCTTCTTTCTCTCCGCTATATTAATATATACCCTATATTCTATTAATATCAATTGGCTTAAAGAAAAATTAGCATCATTTCGTCATATTAGTGACTTAAAAGGGGAAAAATTCTGTTATCCGTCCAATATGAGCGAGTTATCCACAACAACCCCTCCCCCCCGCATGCGGGAGGATTAAGATCGTTTCCATTTCCTAAGTCTTTTTACCATCAGGAGGACACCGCATACTTCACCTTAACGTTGCATAAATTATTCGTTCTTGATGGCACGGTCTGCCCGAGGCCTTGCGAGGGCTGACCGTGGTCTTTGTTCCAGGTTAGCAGCTACTTTCCGAAGACGGAAAGATAGCAGCTACCAATGGCACTAACTTAAGCTTTTGCTTAGCATGTTTAGCACAT
>CBDVBS010000226.1:0-6470 GCA_965372275.1 uncultured bacterium
CCCCCTTACTATTTATAATAAGAAACTATAACATAATCAAATTGGTTTTTTGTGAATTTATTCCCGAAACCCTTAAAAAGTGTCAACAACCTTTTCGGTAAAAAATTCCCAAAACACCGATAAGCATAGGGTATTCTCATTATGTTAGAGTCTCTAAATCATGTATCCTTTCGTGCAGGCAGTTTAATTTTTTACGGTGTGTTTCATAATGACAAGAATAACCAACATAGCCATTTTCTCCCTGCTCATTGTCTTACTCACCTGCCCATCCTCACATGCGCGGCAGACACCTTATGATGAGCTCGACTATATCGGAGCATTCGGGACGGGGCCGCTGTTCGATGTTGACACAAGCGATGTAGATATTATCCTGCACGGTTCCCGCAACCTGATGAAAGTTGCATTGGCCTTTGACGACGGGCCGTTCGAATACACCAACGGCATCCTCGATACCCTTGCCGCTCACAATGCAAAGGCGACATTTTTCATGGTAGGGATACAGATCGAGAAGTATCCCGAAATAGCACAAAGGACTGTCGATGAGGGCCACCAGGTTGGAAACCACAGTTACTCCCACAAGATGTTATCCCAGGTTGGCAGATCAACGTGGACATACCAAATCGACCAGACGAGTGTTCTTATTCATGAAACCACGCAGGTTTACCCCCGGATATTCAGGCCTCCGTACAGGGGCTATAATGATGAGATACTGAACTACGTCAACGAAGCTGGAATGACGCTCGTTCTATGGGATGTCGATCCCAAGGACTGGAAGACATCATCCCCCACCCTCGTCGAGCAGCGAATCCTTTCACACGTGAAACCCGGAAGCATTCTCACCCTGCATGACTTATCCGAAGGTACACGCAAAGGCTTGGGTTCAATTATCGAATCGCTGAATGCACAGGGGTATGAACTGGTCACCGTGGGAGAAATGATCGAGGATTATGCAAGGGAGAAAGAAGCCGAAGAGATGTCCTGAGGAATAAAATGATCGAACGTTATACAAATCCGGAGATGGGGGCCATCTGGGACGAGGAGAATAAATTCCGTCGCCAGTTGGAAGTAGAGATCGCGGTATGCCAAGCCCGTTATGAAGCGGGAGAAATTCCCGAAGCCGACTGGGTCGATATACGGGACAAATCCGACTTCAAGATCGAACGGGTTTTTGAGATCGAGAAAACCGTCGATCACGAAACAATCGCGCTGCTTACGGCGGTCGCGGAATTTGTCGGCCCGGCGTCGAGGCATATTCATGCGGGGATGACATCATCGGATGTGCTCGACACATCATTCGCCCTGCAATTAGTGCAGGCGGTCACATTGCTTATCAAGGATATCGATGAACTTATCGAAGCGGTACGCGTACGCGCGATCGAACATAAAGACACGCTTATGATGGGACGTACCCATGGCGTCCATGCCGAACCGATAACGTTCGGTTTGAAGCTGGCGATATGGTATGAAGAGCTCAAACGTAGCCGCGAACGTCTCGCGCGGGCAAAGGAAGCGGTGCGGGTCGGGAAGGTTTCAGGGGCGGTCGGGACATACGCTCATATTTCACCGGCAATTGAAAAACGGTCGCTCGAAATCCTCGGGCTCGAACCGGCACCGGTTTCGAACCAGGTGATACAGCGGGATCGGTACGCGGAGTATGCATCCGCTGTTGCGATATGCGCATCATCCATCGACAAATTCGCCACCGAAGTAAGGCACTTGGCCCGAACCGAAGTCGGCGAAGTGATGGAGCCGTTTAGAAAAGGACAGAAGGGTTCGAGCGCGATGCCGCATAAACGTAACCCGATGCGGTCGGAACGTATGAGCGGACTCGCGAGAATCATTCGTGGATATTTGCAGGCCGCGCTTGAGAACATACCACTGTGGCACGAGCGCGATATCAGCCATTCGTCGGCGGAACGGATTATCTTCCCCGATGGAACGATCCTTCTCGACTACATGATGCGTGTCTTTACGGGCACGGTTGAGGGTATGGAAGTGTTCCCCGAGCGAATGAGAGCGAATATGGATTTGTCGTTCGGCGTTGTATTCAGCCAGGGGGTTATGTTGGCGTTATGCGATAAGGGCATGACGAGGGAAGATGCATACAAGATCGTACAACGGTTGGGTCATAAGGCACTCGATGAGAAGCGCATGTTCCAGGAGTTGGTACGCGAGGATGAGGAAGTATATAAGCTACTATCAATAGAAGAAATCAACAAAGCCATCGACCCGGCCTTTTTCCTGAAGAATGTGGATGTGATTTTTGCGCGGTTGGGATTGAACATTTAACTCATCATTCTTAACTACATGTAACCCGGGATTCTGATGCCGGGAAACAGATTCTGGTGTAATGAAATACGGAAGCGGAATATGATTTATTCCCGGCATCAGAATGCCGGGCTACGTTGTTTTCATCCGAATATTAACGCTTGACAATGATAATTATTCATAATACAGTAGCAACCAGTTAATACCAGTTACTATAAAGAAGTGTGAGCAATGAATAATTGATGCTTTTCTAAATCAGTAGGTAGCTACATCATTACTGATAGAGAAGAACTAACGTTTTTACCGTCACTTAATATTCGCTTTTAATTATAGATTGATTAAATCTTACCCGTTACCTGTTCTTTTTTCCGGTCAGAATTTCACGGATACTTTTGCACAAAGGAGCATTTAAAATGAAGAAGGCAAACGTGGTAATCATAGGGGGAAGTGCGGCAGGTTTGACGGCAGCTATAACAGTTCGCAGGCATTATCCCGACACGAAAATCATATTGATCAGGAAAGAAAAACGGGTCCAGATACCCTGCGGAATACCCTACATATTTGGGACAATAGGTAGTGCTGAAAAGAACATGGTACCAGACACTCCGCTTGAGCAAAACAATGTGGAACTTATCGTGGACGAGGTCACAGGTATTGATCGGGAAACGAAAACGATTACGACCAAATCAGGTGAAGAGTTCGGTTATGAGAAACTGATTCTTGCCACCGGTTCCGTGCCTATGGTGCCCGCTATTCCGGGCAGAGACAAGGAAGACGTATTCACGGTATGGAAAGCCACTGAATACCTTACCCATGCACTGGAGAGGCTTAAATCGGCGAAGAAGCTCGTTATCATCGGAGGCGGATTCATCGGCGTGGAATTTGCAGATGAATGCAATAAGATAAAGGGCCTGGATGTCACCATTGTAGAACTCCTTCCCCATTGTCTAATGCTCGCGCTTGATCCGGAATATTGCAAGGCTGCTGAGGAAGCACTGGTTGCCCGTGGAGTCAAAGTCATGACTGATCGAAAGGTGGTTTCAATTGAGGGTGATAAGAAGGCCACCGGGGTCAAGCTGGAAGATGGAACCATCCTGGAAACAGATGTGGTAATTATCGGGATAGGTGCTCTACCCCATGTTGAGTTTGCTGAAAAATGTGATTTGAAGATTGGTGACACAGGCTCCATCTGGGTTGACCGGACCATGCACACTTCTGATCCTGATATCCTGGCATGCGGTGACTGCGCGGAGAAGTATTCATTCTTCGGCGGAAAGCCCTCTTACCTGAAACTGGCCTCCATCGCTACCGCAGAGGCCCGAATTGCGGGCTCCAATATTTTCCTGCCACACAGGGAAAGCAGCGGAACAATCGGCGTGTTTTCCACCGTGGTGGGCGACAAGGCTTTTGCCATGGCCGGCCTAACTGAAACGAACGCCAGGTCACAGGGATACGACATTGTTGTGGGCAGAGCCGAGGGCCCAAATCGCCATCCGGGATCGATGCCTGGAATGGTACCTCAGAAAGTCAAACTGATATTTGACAGGCGAACCCTTGTACTTTTAGGAGCTGAGATGGAGGGAGACAACGCGGTAGGAGAATTGATAAATGCCGCCTGTGCTTTTATATTACATAAAATGACCGTTGATGATATTGCATGTTTCCAGATCGGAACGCAACCTGCACTCACGGCTTCGCCGGTCTCTTACCAACTTGTCAATGCAGCCGAGTCCGCACTGATGGCGTCAAAACAATAGCCCATAGCCCGGAATTCTGAACTACATATAACTCGGTATTCTGATGCCGGGAAATAGATTCTGGCGTAATGAAATACGAGAGCGGAATATGATTTATCCCCCGGCATCAGAATGCCGGGTTACATAATGAAGAGCGGTTTCCCGGTATAAGAATGCCGGAAAACGATATGGTATAATTATTGACACGCCAATGGCGTGATTTGTTTTATGTACCCCAATTATCAAGGGGTACGCAGGAGGCACGACAGGATGGCTTTTGGTCAGAACCCATTCGAGGATGAATTTGGGAGCATGCCGGGACCGGGGGTGCAGACCGGCGGGGATGTGCTGCTTGTCTCACCGCCGAGAGAATGGACCGATGAGAACCTCAACTACCTCGTCTATTACCTCAAGCGAGCCCTGGAGAATCGCTTCGATTTCAAGATAGTATCGATCGCGGATCTCAACGACACCCAGACAATTGATAAGGCCATCCTGAAATCAGTATTCGTGCTCATCATATTCGACCGTCCCACCGAGGACATCGTGTATTCATTCAAAACAGCGGAACTGCACGAAAAACCTGCTTTCGTGATCAAAGCATACACCCCCGATATACTTGACGAAAAACCCGAAACCGAAGTGCCGGTCGATATGCTTCAGAATGTAATCAACCACTTCAGGTTGGGTGATGAGGAAAAGACATTCGTGAAGCTGCTGAATGAAATGATCATCGAACGTGACAGCGTCCTGATGGGGATGTTCATTCAGAACGGTGAATTCAGGCTCGATTTCCTCAACGAGCTGTTGAAACACTTAGATGTCTATACTCGCCGTACTCTTCTGAAGGAAATGCAGGACAAATATCCCCACGACCGTTCATTCTGGCTGGCGAGTGGAAGGTCTAAAATGCTGGACGGCGATATCGATGAAGCGATGCACGACTTCGATGAAGCCACGCGTATCAGCCCGGATGATCCATGGGTGTTCGCCCATACCGGCACTTCATTGGTGGATATCGGCGATTTCGACAAGGCGCTTGAAGCGATATCGTCCTCGATAAAGATAAAACCGGTCAACCCGCACGCGCATTTCGTGAGGGGAAACGCCCAGTATTTGCTCGATAACTGGGAAGAAGCAATCAACAGCTTCGAGACGGCATACAACCAGAAGAAAGATTACACTTCCGCGTTGAATAACCTTGCCCACCTGCTCATACTTCATGACAGACATGATGACGCTCTCAAGCTTCTCAACCGCACTATTATGCTCGACAAGAATTACCCGTTCAGCTACCTGAATCGTGCCACCTGCCTGCGCGAGATGGGCAAACCGAGAGCCAAGGTGGTAGAGGAGCTTCAGAAGGCTGAGAAGGTGGCTCATCGTAATATCAAGAAGGGTGACGATTTCGAGCGCTCGGCGTATTGCCTGTTCTATGTTTACGCCTCGGTGGGTAATGTCGAGAGAGCGGCTGAATACCTGCAGAGATGCGTGGATTATCGCCTCCCGGTGAAAAAGTGGCGTACCCTCGAACGGGTTGATGATGAGAATATTGCCCGGAACCCGCGCCTGCTGGAAATAGCGGAGCGCTCGCAGTTTTAGGGCAATCCTGTCATGATTAAAATTTACACTTTGGTGTTCGTTGTATCGGAACACCCTTGTCCCTATACAATGTCAAATCCGGTAGGGCAAAAATGATTTAAGGCCATTGAAAGGATAAGGGATTGGTGGTAGAATATTTACACAAACCGGCAAAATACAACATGATGGAGGAGCGAACCATGTGTTTGATTAATGCGCATCGGGTTACTGCGAGAGGGATTGTTGTTTTGTTGGCGTTGGTTTTTGTCAGTTGTGGTTGTTCGGGGGGGGGGGGGTAGTGACGGATTGTTGCCCGGAGTTGACAGCCGGCCTGAGTTGAAACTGCCTGGGATGAATCCCGGAAACGGCAGGATGATCCTCGATTCTTACATCCTCAGTTATAACAAGAAAACATGCGAAGTTTCGGTAGTGAAAGCACGCACCGCCCAGCCTCATTACAATGTAACCACCCATGCCTTCGGGGAAAATTGCGATGACTGCGTAACAATAGAGGCTGTTCACGTTAAGCCCGAGCATTCTATTTTAGTCATCATCAGCGTGGAAAACAATTACGACGATAATGGCGTTCACTATGATGCGTTTGATGTCAGGGGGATTTTCGTTCAAATCGACACGGATGGGGATGATGAATTTGTATTTGATGAACTCGATCTGATCTCACCTTTATGTAACTTCACCGACCTGTACGCGGACGATGAAGGGATGCCGGAAGATCAAGACGCAGGCGCCGGATCATATGGCGGGACAAATCCGTTTTATCCGTTCTACACCAGCACCCCAACTTACGACCACGCTGATCGTGCGCTGGCATATGAAGCCGGCGAGATGTACACATTCACCCTTGCCATCAATGAAGTGGAAGAG
>CBDVBS010000227.1:0-6449 GCA_965372275.1 uncultured bacterium
TCTTGCTGTCGAGATATGCCGCGCGATATACGAGAAGCCGTGCAGCATCGACATCCATCTTCATCTCTGCGAGTTTGAATGAAATTCCCTGGAACGCCGTCAGCGGCTTGCCGAACTGGTGACGTTCCTTCGCATATTTGACGGCCTCGTCCAACGCAGCCTGTCCGACTCCGAGTGACTGCGCGGCGATGCCGATTCGTCCGCCTTCGAGATTTGCCATGGCGACGGTGAATCCTTGACCTTCGTCGAGGATCCGGTTCGCCACTGGGACAACCGCATCCTCGAACAGAAGTTCGGTTGTGCTCGATGCGCGAAGTCCCATCTTCTTTTCAACCTTGCCGACAGAGAATCCGGGCATACCCTTTTCGACGACCAGTGCCGACATGCCCTTGTGACGTTCACCGGGGCCGGTGCGTACGAATGTGATGAAGATTTCTCCGTACTCGGAATTTGAAGTGAATATCTTCGTGCCGTTGACGATGTAATTATCCCCATCCCTCACGGCTTTGCACTTTACGTTTGCCGCGTCGGAACCCGCATCGGGTTCGGTCAATGCAAAAGCGCATATTTTTTTGCCGGTGACGACATCGGGCAGGAGCCGCGCGCGTACATCCTTAGGTGCGAGTTCATCGATAATTTTCACACCGAGGGAGTTGTGTACCGACAGCACCACGCCGACCGCGGCGGATGCGCGTGAGATTTCCTCGATGGTGAGGGTGCTTTCGACGGTGTCCATCCCGGCGCCGCCGTCATCAATGGACGCGGGCATGCCGAGGTAGCCGAGTTCACCGAGCTTTTCGAGCACGCCGGGATCCATCTTGCCCTCTTGGTCCATCCTCTCGGCGATGGGGGCCAATTCGTTCTGCGCGAAATCGCGTGCCGCGTCGCGCATCATCTCCTGTTCGGGAGTCAGATCGAAATTCATGAGCACACCTCGTGCTTGTTTTCACAAACGACCAACCCCCTATTTTAACCGATTTTCGTAAAAAATGTGGGAGGTTTTATTTCAAACCGTGTGTCCTCTTGGTGCCACGGATAAGCGAGTCTTCTGTTTGGACCTGGGACATGGTGGACGGACGCATGGAGACATGGTGGACCTCTCTCTGAACGGCATGGCCATCTCCCAATATTTTTATGACCATATTGTAATGTGTCCACCATGTCTCCGGTCTATACAGAAGACTCGTCAGACCGTGCCATCAGGACATCAATATCTCAGGCGTATATAGGGACAATCCTGAATTTTACAAACATAGGATGACTCCTTGCGGCAAACCAATCAAAAAACCCCCGCCTTGCGACGGGGGTTGAGTGTGTGCGAGATATTTCACTCAGCGGTTGATCTTTGCGACCTCGGCGTCCGGAGGAATATAGTTCGGGCGCGAAGCATCCGTGGCAACATTGGACAGGTCGGTATCCATCTCGACGGCTGACGCGTCAACCCCGTGATGGACCGGTACCATGGTGATCATATTGTAGGATGAGGCCATCGCTATTACCGCCCAGCTGAGGATGAGTATCACGATTATCGCTATGGAAAGCATCGTAATTTTCTCTTTCATATCATTCTTCTCCTTTATTCTTCAATGTTATCGTACCACTTGAAGACGGTGGCCTCAATGGTCCCGCTGTTATTCGCAAGGACGTGCAGCTCGAAGTCGGTGTTGTCAACATCGAGTGCAAGCGGAGTACCAGGCAGCGGGTCTGTCTCATGTAGGATGTATACCGCCAGGGGATCCTCACTGATATCCCAGAACAGGGTCATAACGGTCCAGGTGTTGTTACCTTTGTCGATAAGCACTTCAGACCAGCCCCATCCGGTCAATGGAGGATCCGTGCCCGTGTAAGCGGGAGCTACCTCAACATCAACAATATCACCATCCCAGTTATCTTCCGTCGCAGCCGCCACATAGATAAACGAGACCGGATCATCAAACTCAACGATACACATGTGCAGCCAGTTCTGGTTATCGATGATGTAGAAGAACTCGGCCCAATCCGTCTCGGGATGGGGTGGTGTCGATCCGGAAAAATAGGTCCCGGAGTTGTCATCAACGCCTAACCGGTGGTCTCTTGGCTCGGTGTCGTCTATCGGCCCGGCCTCAACAGGATCCTGGGTGGACATGCCGTAAACGCCAAGTTGGTCGAGGTACAAGGTGGCACCGTCGTAGTACGGGGTAATCCAGCGGAAGAACTGGTACATCCCATCATGCGGACCGGTTGCCGCCGAGTTGCCGGGAGCGGTGGAATAGGATGCTACATAGTACATGTTGTCGTCGGAGCCGTTCGACGATTCATCGTAGCCGACCACCGCACCGCTGGCATCTCCAATATCGAGCCAGTAAGCGGTCGGGTCAAACCCTTCCATGATCCACACATTATGGGAGGTGCCGTCGAACGGGGGAAGATATCCATTTGATGTAGATAACATAGCAGCAAAGCTGCTGTCGGGATTGGGAGGGGAAGTGGTGGTTTGGGAATGGGTTATGAGCTGGCAATGCTGGCCGTTAATGGAGAGGTCGAAATGGTTGAAAGGCTTCATCAGATCACCATAGCCCCATGGGAATGTACCTGACACAGCTGTGTAACCATCATTCCACTCATTGAATATGTTACTGTCCTGCCTCACGACAGTGCCGCGGCTTTGGTTATCACCCTCAGAGAACACTCCAAGGTCGGAATCCCTTGCCCCTTGGTTCGGAGGAGGCGATAGGGGATTTCCGGTCTGCCCTTCAACGGGATACCAGTATATCTCGATTTCCGGTTCCGCCCCCGCCACGCTGACGGAGAATTTCTGGAGGCTATAGACATACTCATCGTAGAAGTCATGACCTGGCGGTAGCAGGTCCAGGAACCAGGCGGAACCATATGTCTCCGATTCATCGGTGGCAGTTATGAGCAGATCGATCGTGCCCGTGGTCAGGGGATTGCCCTCCACCTCGACGAAATGGAATATTCCGGAGTAATAGGTGCTTCCGGGATCATACGTGTCAACTGTGACCGGGCCGAGTATCCCCGGCTCGATGGATTCCACCGTAACTTTGGTGTAATCAAGGCTCTGCCAATCCCAGACCTCAATATCAAGGTCAAGGGAACCGCCGCCTTCCACGCCGTCGTGGTAGAGCCCGTTTGAAACCTCATAGGCGGTAAGGCAGAACGCCTCGGCCATATTGGCCGTGGTGATGCTGAAATCGTCAAGGGTGAACGGCGGATCGCCGGTGGGCCAGTCGTAGTTGGCGACAACGGCATAGTTGAAGACAAAGAAGTCATACGGGTAACCGTCGCCGGCCCAACTGAGATCATAGTGCCTTGTGTTTTCATTTCCTTCGCCGAATATGCCCCTGTCTTTGAGGTTATCACTATCATAGAACCATTCGGCCAAATCTTCATCCAGCCCTAAATCGTCGGCGAAATACTTGTAGCCCCAATATTCCTCGTCAAAATTGCCGACGGAATTGGGCGCACCGAGCAGGCCGTCGATATAACCGAACGGCACCCCGAGGAAATCAGCGGGATTAACAAGCGGTGTGTAACCATCGGCATTGGTCACCTGCGGACCGAACACCACGCCGCGCACATCGAACCCCATAAAATCGCCGTTCTCGGTTATAAAAGGATGCCTGAAGATTACATCAACCCCTATGTAGTCATCGTCAGGTACAATATCCAGGGTGTCGAAATTGATGCTTACGTTAACCAGGGCGGGGGGTTCCATGAAACCGAGAACATTCAAGGTCATCTCGACCCCGCGAAGTTTTACGATATCAACCTCCTTGGTATTCTTGTTGATAATGAATTGGTATAACCCGATCGGGAGGGTTTTCCCCGCTCCTGACTGCCCGATCTTGGCGTCGTTCTGAAGATCGGGAGCAAAGGGTGAACCACTACCCGAGCAGCCCATTGCGGCAACAAAGATCAAGGTCACCACAACGGCCAAGCTTATCCATCTTGTACACATAGATGCCTCCTATATTATGAGTGGATTCTTTCCGGTTATTTTCTCTGCGCCTGTCCTGTACTCTATAATTTATTTTAGCGTAGCGGATGCGGATTCACAAGGGTATATGGCCACAAACCCGCATTAAAAAATAGCTTAACGAGTGGTTATGAGATTACACACGTTTCGGATCCATCTGGAAATGAATCACGCTCAAAGCATATGAACTCTCCGAGCCGGCTTCCTCGAGTTCGATAACCTTGTTCCGGAACTCTACAATAAGCTCATGCACCTTCTCGTTAACCTCACTTAACTTTTCCTTAGGGATTTCGATGACAAGATGCGTTGCTCCCGCTTTGACGGGCTCCTCGTGTGATTCGACCTCCTGGGTATAGTCCTTATAAATCGTCTGAATGAGGTTCTGAACGAGGTTGGAGCTCAATTCCTTGGGAAGGAGATCCATTTTGAAACTCATCGCATCATCAACGAGCCGGAAATACTTCTCGACCAGGTTTCCTTTCTGTACTTTGCGGTCGAGCTTCACCAGTCCGGCTTTTTCGAGCACGTTCATATGATGGTAAAGCGCGTGATGGTCCACCCCGAGGCTATCGGCTATCTGCTTGACCGTCCTTGGCTCCTTCAGCTTGTAGAGCATTTTGAGGCGCGTCGGATCGAGGATCGCTTTCAACTTACGTTCCTGTGTTTTTTCGAGATCAATTCCTAAAGGCAGCACTGTAAAATTCCTTTTCCCGGTTAACAACCGTTATTGGTAAGCATTATTTTACAGGGGATTCAGGTTACTTGTCAAGTAAACGGTATGGGATTCAGGAATGTAAATGGAACCTGCCCTTCGCATAGTAGGTTGGCTTTTGGATTCTTGCTATAATATTCCCGGTGTTCAGTAGCTCATTAAAAAAGGTTATATCGGATATCTATCTGCGCAGACGCAGGATGGTGAATAATGTCATCTTCTGCGTCGTGGTGTTTCTGTTGTGCGCGAATGGCGCGATGGGGGATTACAACAAGAAGGCCCTGGATTGGCCGAGGTTGAATGTGAGAGCGCTGGGGATGGGCGGCGCGTTCGTGGCATTGGCCGATGATGAGTCGGCGATCTATCACAACCCCGCCGGGCTTGGGAAACTTCATCGGTTCCGAATCGGGACATCACATTCGATGCGTCACTTTCCCGGTCCCACCGAAAACCTCGACCAGCTTGACTGCGACCCGACGGTGATCGTTTATCCCACGCGGCTCGGGACATACGCGAGGGGATTCACATTGCAGGGGGAACTTGGTTACGACTACCTGGAGCGCAACTCGGATATTTATCCGCGCGAACGTCTCTGGGGATGGGAGAGTTATGAGGGGTATGGAGTGTGTCTGACACCGTGGACATATTTCGGATTCACGCATCGTTCGAATGAGTATGATTTCAATGACGGGGCGGGCGAATGGCACGAAGCGGCGTGGCGTAAGAAGGGCGAAGGCGGCTCGGTGGGAGTAATACAGACGATCATCCCGGGGATCGATTACGGATTCACCCAGCACCAGTTGGATTACGATTATGACGACGGGCGTTCGGGGAGGACGAAGCGTAGTGTGAGCGGAATCAATCTCAGCCCGGTCGCGTGGCTCGACCTGGTCTGGCAGAAGGAGAACGTGAATTACAAATGGCGTGATCCTGAGGATAACGTCGAGGTTGATGAAGATACTATCCGTTCATCCGGCGGCGAATTGCGTATCGGAAGGCTGTTCAGGTACAGGTGGGGGGACTTGGATGGGCATAAGACAAGTGGATACAGTTGGAAGGTGCTGTGGTATGAGTATCATCGGGCTTATGTGGAAGACATGATGCCCCTGATGGTGGATGGGTATCCCGACGAATTCACGGATTATAAGTGTAAGGGATTTACAGTGGAGTTTTGAGAGGATCTTGATTTGAAGGATATTCCAATGGGTCAGACATTCAATATTTACTGTGATGAGAGCTGCCATCTGCTTCGTGATAACTTCAGAGAATAACAAAACCGGCATACGCACATTTGACGTGGAGAGATGCAGGCGAATTATCTGGATCAAACCATTAATCGAAAATATTCATCAAAGGGAGATTCAATACTGGACGAAACCTTTCCGTAAAGAAGTACGAATAATGATTTGGTTCGAAATCGAAGATTACCTTGTCGTTATAAAAGAAAATCAGTCTGACCTCAGTTTTATAACAGCCTACATTGTGACGTATGGAAGCAGGAGGCGAAAATTGCGGATGGAGAGAGATAAATATTCTTAAAACAAAAACCGCCCATAAGGACGGTAGCTGTGCTCCTTCTACAACATGGTAGTTGAGTTATAAGTAGTATACAATAATATAGTATATTCGTCAAGTACTGTTGACTGAAACAATTGAGTTTTTTTCGATGTTTCGGGATACATTATCTTGATACATCAAGTGGATATCTTTTCATAAATCCTAAATCATTTACATCTTGTGGCACCCATGTGCGAGCCTTCG
>CBDVBS010000228.1:0-6389 GCA_965372275.1 uncultured bacterium
AGCGGCATAATGGGGTATATCCTCGTGAGTGATAGTATGATCTTCCCGGTGCTTGAGACGCAAGTATGTCGAGTCCACTTTCGGCATTGGAAGGAACGCTCCCGCCGGGACGTCGAACAGCCTTTCGATAGTGCAGAATGTCTGGACCATTGCGGAGATCCGTCCGTAATCACCCTCGCCTGGTTTGTTGCTTAATTTAGCCCCGACTTCCTTCTGGACGAGGAAATGCGCGTTGACATATGGAGTATCCGTTGTGGCGATCCGTATGAGAATCTGTGTCGAAATACTGAAGGGAAGATTCCCGCAGACCTTCACGGGTTTGCCGGAATGCCTCAGGAATGCTTCCACGAACAGTCCGAGGTCGACTTCGAGGAAGTCCCGGTTGATAACAAGCACATTGGGAAGCTCGGTATTGAGAATGTCGCACAGATTTTCATCAATTTCAAATGCAACCACTTCACTCGCGGCGGCCAAGTGACGTGTGAGCGCGCCCAATCCGCCGCCGATTTCGATGATGAGATCATCCTCGTGAGGGGCTATCGCTTCCACCATCTTCCGGATATGCCCATCCGAGATAATAAAGACCTGTCCCAGTGATTTTTTCGGCGATATGCCGTACTTCTGGAGAACCCTTTTAGTATATATACCGGTGTCACCCATCTGCAATGAAGGCAAAATACTATCACAATAGCGTCATAAAGCAAGAGGGGCTTTGACTTTTATCCTTTATTTTGGTTATAATTACGCAGTTTATTAATAAGGTAAAGGATAACACCATATGCGTATATTTCTTATAAAAATATGCTGGATAATACTTATTTTTACTTATATTCTGCAGGGATGTGTCACTGGTAAGCCGAAAATACTGATGTATGGTGACGGCACCATGGAGGAAAAGCGTTTCCTGATCGATCATGCTCACGCGACAAGCTTCCGGATACCATCGGGAGATTGGGGAATGAAGAATATAAGGTTCCACGCCCAGAGGTATGGGCAGGGCCAGGGCAGGGGCAGGCAGATAGTTATGACGATTTGTGATGAAAACCTGAACACACTGTATGAAAGCCGTATAAACCACGGCTATGTCGATACAAATGTTGAAAAATGGTACACCATGGACATATCTCCGCCTCTCTACCACCCGGGCGAAGTATGGGTTTTTATGGATACTAACAGCATTCAGTCTGAGGGGATATTCATGGGTGTTGATACGACGGTTGATACGACACATTCGAAGATGGGAATACCCGGGGGACCGTTGACCGATTTAGAGGGGAGTTTCGACTGGATGATAAGGGTTGAGCTCACTAAACTCAGCCCCGAGGAAATGGAAAAACTCAGGACAGGTGAATCGAACGACGATGAGCCTTCCTGATTATTAAACTAAGCCAAGCCTAAAGGAAAGATTATGGCTGGGAAAAAAACAACTATGGGGAAGTCAGTAAAAAAGGCCGCTGCGAAGAAGGCCAAACCGGCAGAAAAGGCCGTGAAGCCTAAGAAAATTGCGGCAAAGAAGGCTAAGCCCGCCGCTAAAACCGTAAAGGTGAAGGCAAGGGCAGCTAAGAAGAAGGCCGCACCCGTGAAAAAAACGGCTGCGAAGCCCAAGGTGACGAAGAAAAAAGCCGCCGTGAAGGCAATACCCGCAGCCAAAAAGGTGAAAGCACCAAGGAAGGCTCCAGTAAAAGCGGTGAAAAAGACCAAGCCCGTAGTAAAAGCAAAACCGAAAGCCGCCAAAGCACCCCCAAGGAAGACTGCCCGGAAGCGGGAAGGCCTCAATGCATTCTTCAATCCGCGAAGTATCGCTCTCGTTGGCGCTTCCGAATCACAGGGGAGCCTGGGCCGTCAGCTCTTCGAAACTCTCACAGAAGGTGGGTTCAAGGGGAAAGTATTCCCTGTAAATCCCAAAAGAAAAACGGTTTTAGAGTATTTGGCATTCAAGACCGTGGGCAGGATCCCCGGTCCGGTCGACATTGTAATTCTGCCCACTAAGAAGGAAATCTCGAAGCTCATCCTGGAACAATGCGGGAAGAAGAATGTCAAAGGCCTGATCATCGCCGCATCCAATTACGGGAAAGGCACTCCGAAGGAGAATACCGAGCTTCGGAAGATCCTTAAAAAGTATGGGATGAGGCTTCTCGGTCTTGGTGATGTAGGGATCGGCGAGGCGAACAGCGGGCTCAACCTCGACTTCAGCGGGCATATGCTCGAGGCCATTTCCGGTGAAGGATGCCTTGTCTCCCAGTCGAACACTATCAGCGAGGCCGTGCTTCGTTTTGCGGCTCAGCAGGAACTTGGGATAGGGCGGTATATCTCTCTCGGCAAATGTTTTGATATTAACGAGAATGATTGCTTACAATTATGGGGAAAGGATAAATCGATTCCCTATATTCTTCTTTATCTTGAGTCGTTCACGGATATCGAATCCTTCATGGAACTCTGTTCCGAAATCTCGAAGAAGAAACCGATTATTGCCCTTAAACCCGCGATGATAGCGTCGGGAGACCCTGATGAAGAGACCCCCAGGGTAGGCATCGGTATTGCCGACTCGCTCATTTGGGAAAAAACCGGTGTAATTGCCTGCGACGGGATCGGCGATTTCTTCAACACTACGCTTGCATTGGGCAAATTACCCATTCCCGAGGGGAACCGCGCAGGCATCGTCTCCAACGGCCCCGGTCCGGGAGATGTAGCCGCGAGTGCCTGCCGTGATCTGGGAGTTGCGCTGCCTGCATTGCAGCCGAAGATACAATCATCACTCACCAAGGCCCTGCCGAAGGGTGCGAAGGTCGATAATCCAATCAACGTGCCGTCATCCGCCGGGCCATCCAGCTACAGGGATGCTCTACAGGCGTTGGTCAAAGATCCCACGGTGGATGCGATAATCGCTGTGTATCTCCCACAGGGGAGCAGTGAAGATATCGAAGTGGCTAAGATTATCGCGAAAACCTGGACTGATATGAAGTCCAAGCGTAAAATTCCCAAGCCTGTCTATCCCGTGTGGTTGGCTGATGTGCCTTTCGAGGATGATGATCCTGTCGGGTTGCTGCAGGAGAAGGGGCTGCCTGTTTACACCGTACCGTACGATGTTGTGAAGATGATGAGCAATATCACCACGTACAAGGAATGGCTGACAAAACCAACAGGCAGATCGGTCAGATTCGAAGTGAATATCGACAAAGCTAATCGGATAATACACAAGGCCGTATCCGATAAACGTGAATATCTTGACGATGCGGAGGGGCAGGACCTGCTGGCCTGTTACGGTATTCCCACGGTGACCACGGTTGTCACCGGAAGCCTGCTTGCCGCAAGAAAACATTCGGTGAAAATGGGCTATCCAATTGCGGTCAAGGGGACATCATCGGGACTCATCCACCGCTACGAGATGAAAGCCGTTTTGCTGGATGTTCAGACGGAAAGGGAATTGGTCGCAGCGTACCAGAAGATCGATGCGCAGTTGAAGCGCAAGTGGCATAAACCGTTCAGGATAATGATCCAGCCGATGGTTAAACCCGGAGCGGATCTTACCATCGGCGCGGTGCGTTACGAAGGATATCCGCCGATGCTTATGTTCGGACTCGGCGGTCCGTTCACCCCTACGCCTTCAAGTGTTGATTTCAAACTGGTACCGCTGACCGACCTGGACGCCAGGGCGTTGGTGGAAGAATCGATAGCTTATCCGATGCTCAAGGGCGGGCCGGGTTACGGCGGAGCTCACATCGATGGGCTGATCAATATAATCGCACGGTTCGGCAGATTGATCGACAACCACCGTGAGATAGTTGCGGCTGACTTGAATCCGTTCAGGGCATTTCCCGACAAAAGGTTCATGGCTCTTGACCAGTTTTTCCGTATAGCACGGCGGTGATGCCGTCCAGCCGGAAAGAACCGACAGGGGGTCGATCAGGTCGTCTACCTGGGGGTGCGGAATATGGTCCGTCCGGTTGTATGTTGGTGTTGGATATGGGGTTGGGCATACAGGGCACAAGATGATTGAACAGTACTTGAATAAACCACGTTTGTTAATAATACTCATTCTGTGTGTTTTCCTCGCCGTCGTTTTCGGATTCACGGGCTGTGGCGATAATGGCAAACCGGGATCGGTCACCGATGAAACAATCGTTCCCGATGAGCCGATGCCCGATCCGTCCGAAATCGATTCACCGATTTACCAGGAACACTCCTTCACGGTTGAAGACCTTACGAGTGAACTTCAGAGTGATCCCAATCGTCCCGATCTTGTATTGCAGCTCATGTTAGCCAAGATGGACGCCGGGGATTACAACGGCGCGCTGGAATTGCTCGAACCGTTGGATGACCTTGGCGATAAACTCTGGAGTTCCCAGGGACACATGGTTGCCGGGAAGATCATCCGGGAAAAAATGCTGCCGGGTGCCGATGACGAGATGAGCGCCGAGCTTCAGCAGCGCGCTGTAAGGCAGTTTGAGATTTCATTGGAGATCGACCCATCACCCTCGAACCTGGCATCTTATTGGTATCTTGGCGATATGCAGCATCAGCTTGGCGATATCGAGGGCGCGAAGGAGAACTTGTCAATATATCTTACTCTGCAGCCATACGCCTATGATATCCGCCTGAGATTAGCCGAAATATACTTGGAGGAAGGATCACTCGAAAGGGCCGTGATACTCCTTGAAGGTATGAGGACGGACCCGAACGAGGAGCGCCGTAACAGGGCATTGGAACTGATGCCTGAATGATCCCACAGGGATGAACTGTATGCGGAGGTCAATTAAGATATGCTCGAAATGCCGTTCAAGATTGCACTCGCCCAGATGAAACCCATACTCGGAGACGTCGGCGCCAACCTTGAGCAGAGCCTTGCCATGATAGATGAGGCCGAAGAGAATGGCGCGGAGGTCATAGCGTTCCCGGAACTTGCGCTGACGGGTTACTTCCTCCGCGACCTTGTACCTGAAGTCGCGCTCAAGCGTGATTCGGGCGAACTGGATGAACTGAAACGCGCCAGCTACAATATCGATATCATAACGGGTTTCGTTGAGGAGAGTCCATCATATCATTTCTACATCTCGGCGGCCTACCTTGCCGATGGCGAGATCAAGCATATTCATCGGAAGATCTATCTGCCCACCTACGGCATGTTCGAGGATTCGCGCTACTTCGCCCGAGGTGAGAGAGTACGGGCGTTTTCAGGCGGCAGGATGAAGTCAGGGATGCTCATCTGCGAGGATGCCACGCACCCACTTATGAACTACCTCGTAGCGGTTGACGGGGCGAATATTATCTATATCCTTGCCGACAGCCCGAACCGAGGTTTCGGAGACCCGCATCCGACGAGCCTCGATAACTGGGTTAAACTGAATCAGCATATCGCATCAACATACGGGATATACGTTGTTTACATCAACCGCACCGGTTTCGAGGACGGTGTGGGATTCGGCGGCGGCTCCCACGTGGTAAACCCCCTGGGACGTGTCAGCTTCAGGGCTGATGATCTGGATGAGGGGATATTCTACACAGAGATCGACCCAGGGCTGGTGCGTCGGGCAAGGGTGATAACACCGCTGGTACGTGACGAGGATATTCCGTTGATGCTAAAAGAATTGAAAAGGATATACGATGAGAGGTAGAAATATTTTGAGGAGTGTTACGATGAAATTACGTCAGGTTTTTCCGATTCTTATTGGATTCATATTAATTGTCTTTTGCTCCGCCGGGTGCAATGAGTATGCGGGCAGGGGGGGATCGACAACCACCGTGAGCGGGGAGATTCCCGAAGCATTGCATATTATGAATGCCGGCGAGTTTGATGCCGAGGTGCTGAATCACGACGGCTATGTGCTGGTCGATTTCAGCGCGCACTGGTGTGCTCCCTGCAGAGCCTTAGGACCGCATATAAACAAGCTTGCGGTTGAGATGAAGGACAAGATAAAGGTTGTGAAAGTTTATCAGGATGATCAGGGCGCTAAAAACGATGAAGCGTTTAAGAAGTATGTCGGGCGGGGAATACCTACTATGGTCATTTTCAATTCCGGCAAAGTTGTAGAGACGCATATCGGAGGATTAAGTTACAGCGGTCTGGAAAAATGGGTGGAAGACAGTATTTAAAGGGTTGATCCCTTCTCAACTTCGCCATTTCCTATCGGGGTGGCACCGCAATCCGAGTCTTCAAGGATAGCGGTGTCTTGTAATAAGCGCGCATCATCCTTCGCTTCGCTTACTCTTGATGCGTGTCCGGCCAGTTGCTACACTGTGGAAATATCGGTGACAGGATTGCCTTGCGTGATAGAGCAACCTATGGCTAATGTAACCGCTACCATAAGCAGTAATGCACAATTTGGTTTATACAACCTATTAGTCATTTTTAGCTATGATGCCGGGTGGCACGGCCTGCCTGAGTCCTCGAA
>CBDVBS010000229.1:0-6352 GCA_965372275.1 uncultured bacterium
CACACCAATTCAAAGAAAACCGAAGTGCTTGTGGAAGTGGAGTAATACCTTGTAAAGGAATGGGGACGGGCCTGATTAATTCCCGCTAAGGTGAATCAAGAATTATTTAATCAGACCCGTCCCCATTTCGTTGCATATGAAAAAAAACCACGGAATTCCGTGGTTGGTTTCCATCGTATATTTCTATGCTTATATCGCGCTTGCTGTGAATTCGTCCGGGTTATGAGCGACCAACAGGGCGGTTTCAAGGGTTATTTTCTGGTCCTTCAACAGGCGTTTCAAATCCATGTCCATCGTGCGCATACCATGCTGCGCACCTGCTTCGAGAGCCGTGGCTATCTGGTGAGTCTTGGCTTCACGAATCATGCTTCGCACACCATGAGTAGCCATCAGGATTTCAAGCGCGACTATACGTCCCCCGCCGGTCTGTTTCGTACGCGGCAGGAGTACCTGGGTCATGATCCCCATCAGCGTGTTGGCAAGCTGGGACCGGATTTGCCCCTGCTGGCCCGAGGGGAATACGTCGATGATTCGGTCAACCGAACTCGCGGCTGACGAAGTATGCAAAGTTGCGAACACGAGATGTCCCGTTTCAGCGGCGGTAAGGGCTGTTGAGATCGTCTCAAGGTCGCGCATCTCACCAAGGAGGATTACGTCGGGGTCCTGCCTCAATGCTGATCGCAGTGAGCGTTGGAAGCTGATCGTGTCGCTGCCGACCTCACGCTGGCTGATCATCGCCGTCTTGCTGGTGTGCTTGTACTCGATCGGATCCTCGATCGTGATGATATTCACCGGCCTGTTCATGTTGATATGATTGATCATCGCCGCTAAGCTGGTCGATTTACCCGAACCGGTCGGCCCGGTCACGAGAACGAGTCCGCGTGGTTTCATTGCAAGCCCGATCAGGATCTCCTCGGGAAGGAAGAGTTCCTTCATCGTGGGAATCTTCTGGGGAATGGTTCGAAAAGCAATCGCGAGGTTGTCACGTTCATAGAATACGTTGACCCTGAAGCGGCTTAACCGTTCAAGGTGGTATGCAAGGTCGGTGTCGCCGTTTTCTTCGAGGTTGTTCTTCTGGTAGTCGTTCAGGATGCTCAGCGCGACTTTGCGCATCGAATCCGGAGTAAACTGCTCATATGTTGTGTCGCGTATCAGCACACCGTGTACGCGGTAGATGGGGAAGTCGAAGCATCTGCAATGAAGGTCGGTCGCGTCATTGTGCACACCTTTGGCAAGCGCTTCGTCGAGTTCAAACCGTTTTTTTGGCCCTGAAGCCGGAGGTGTTTCGACTGGTTCGGTGGCTTGTGTCATAAATATTCTCCTGAACGTAAGTCTTTCCCTGTTACCCCCCGGTTATTTTTCGATATCCTTCAGCGCGTCAACAAAGTGATTATAATCCTTTTCACCCCAAAGTACGAAACGCACAAGCTCAAAATCGGGATTTTCTTCAAGGAATTCCATAGCCGTTTTAAGGGCTATCGGTGCCGCCTCCGTGATTGGGAAACCGAATATGCCGGTTGAGATTGACGGAAACGCGATTGTTCTCAGACCGTATCCGGCGGCAATTTCAAGCGAACGCCGATAGGATGCCGCAAGCAGTTCACGCTCACCGTGATCGCCTCCGCGCCATACCGGCCCGGGAGTGTGGATGACATGCTTCGCCGGGAGGTCGTAGCCCTTGGTGATCTTCGCTTCGCCTGTTTCAGCCCCGCCAAGGGTGAAGCATTCCCGCGCAAGCATTGGTCCCGCCGCTGCATGGATCGCTCCGCATACGCCTCCGCCGGGTGCCAGGTCGGTGTTGGCGGCATTGACGATGGCGTCCACTTCCTGCTTCGTGACATCGCCTTCGATAAGTTCGATTCTTCCTGATTTGTATTCTATCGGATGACCTCCGAAAAAGAGATCGGGGCGGTGAGATTCGAACTCACGACCTCCTGCTCCCAAAGCAGGCGCGCTAACCGGGCTGCGCTACGCCCCGATGTTTCCGAAAGATAAATTTACCACATACATCCCTTTAAATCGAGTGATGGATTATAGCAAGGGAAACATTAAATTGCCAGTTTCATCACCTACAAGCTTCGAAGACTCGCTTGTAGGCGGCACCCGGATAAGAGAAATCCGGAAATGCCAATCATCCTCGCCAGCCACGCTCGGGCTGGAGGGATTTGTATATCATGTAAATCACTAAACCTATGGCACTTAAGACGATCGTCAGGATCGTCCATCCAATCGCCGGGATATTTCCCCGGTGGCAATCGTTCCACACAAATATTACGCAGCCGGTGGTTAAGAAGAACCACACGATACCTACTGACCAGCAGCATCCGGGAGCCAGCCCTAAAAATTCCCCCAGCAAAATCAACGAACAAGCCATGGTCATCCTCAAGTACCAAGAATATACTCCCCTCCCATTATTATCGGCGTTTATACCGTTAAAAAGCAACCTGTGAAGCCAATAATTTAAACAGTCCCGACGCTTGGGGCCATGGCTTTCGAATGAGGTCCCGGTTCATCTATTTCTTACCAGTAACCGTCCGGGAGGATTTTGATGAGGAAACCCGATGGACCGGTGTTATGGATGTCAAAACTTGGTCCGGGATCGAGATCGATGGGGAAGTAGCATCGACCACACATAAATATTTGTCCCACTTCTTTGAATAGTACTCCACTCGCGCAGTCCAATTGCGTGCTTCCCCAAGTTCTGGTCCACGAGTAATCACCGTCTTCGCTGAACTTGCTTAAGGCGACATCCCACATACCGGAAGGTATATGCTCATCAGTGCCGGAGCCCGGATCGAAATCAACGGGATAATTAAAGCCTGATGAGACATAGACATTACCAAAGCCGTCAGCAGCTACGCTCGATGCATGATCGCCATCCTGTGCACCCCATGTACGGGCCCAGATGAAATCACCCGAGGAATTGAATTTACTGATAAATGCATCACCAAGTCCTTGGCTCTGATGCATTTCGGTCCCACCACCCGGATTAAAGTCGATGGTTCCGGTAAACACCCCGGCCACGAGAACATCACCAGAATTATCAACGGTAACACCTATACCTGAATCACCTGAAGGATGTGTTCCACCCCAGGTCCTGGCCCACTGGAAGTCGCCATTGATATCGAATTTCGTCAGGAAAGTGTCAGGATTGCCGCCATTTGCCCCATGGGAATCTGTGCCTGGCCCAGGGTCAAAATCAGTAGAATCGTCGAACATTCCGGTTATATATATATCGGAATCGTCAATGAAGATGCTTATCGGCTCTTCGTCACCTCCCATATTGCCCCAGCTTCGGCCCCACTGATAAATACCATTAGAATCAAACTTGCTCAGGAATGCCTGCCTACTGGATAAACTGCCGCCATCATGGATGTCAACCCCCGGGCCGGGATCAAAGTCTATTACATCGTTGAAAACGCCGATAACGTAAACGAAATCACTACTATCAACCTCCACGCCATAGCCCATATCAGGTTCACCACCATAAGACATGCATCCTCTGCCACCCCAGGTTTGAACCCATTGAAATAAACCATCAGAATCGAATTTGCTTAGGAAGATATCCTTTGTAGGTTTAGGTCCGTACTCGGACTCGTAATTTGTTGATATGCGCCACTCAACCCCAGGGCCGGGGTCGAAGTCAACAGTGCCTTTGAAAAGGCCTGTGATATAGATGTTTCCTGCAGAGTCGCAGGCCGCGTCGTAGCCGATATCTTCACCTTCATCTCCTCCCCAGCTTTTGGCCCATTGGAATCCGCCATCTTGCGTGAATTTGCTTAGGCAAACGTCATAGTATCCGTTTGAATAGTGTTTATCGACTCCTGGTCCTGGGTCAAAATCTACACCGTCACTGCCGTACGCATCGAAAAAGCCGGTGACATAAATGTTTCCGTAATCATCTAATGCCATTCCTTCGGCAGTTGTCAGGGCCTTATTGCCCCAGGTGTGTCCCCAACCGGAGTCAGGTGTGGGATCTTCGATGGTGATCGGATACACGTGATATGCACACACCGGTTCACCGGGGAGAAGTTCCTGGTAGCCAATCTCTTCGCTTTTGCCGATGAATATGAGCTTGAGGTCGCCATTTGCGTTTAGCAATGAACCATCAATGTCAACTTGGAATGTTGCATAGCCGTCTCCAGTACTTACCGGTGTCAGATCGAGAATGGCCGGGATACCGCAGTTTGAGCGAACGCTGAGTGTGTTTGATGAAGTCCAGTACCAATCATATACATCAACCAAGTATTGTGCCGTGCCGCCGCCTCCCGAAGGATAATCCTCATAGTAAAGGGAATTATTGACTTCCGTCACTTCAATGCGGTAAGGCTCAGACCGATTCGCCCCTTCGGGAAAATCGTCAGGGATATCCCACGGGGCACTGCCATCCGGTGGATGCCAACAGGCATCGACGGCATAGTTGAATATAAGCCCCGTTACACCCAATTCGATAGTATAGTGACGCACATTCTTTTTTCCCGCTGAGAATTGTCCCCTTGAGTCCAACGGAATGCCGGACAATTCTTCATTCATGCCAAGCTCATCGCAGAAATATTTATACCCGTTAATTGTGCAGTTATAGTGGGCATAGGAGTACGGCGCGCCTAAAAGTCCGTCTGTGTATCCATAGACGGGTGTATGTGGGAACTCGAGTGGATTCCACCACCGCGTGTATCCATCCGGATTTATCAGCCGAGTGTTACCGGCACCCGCAATGATTATCCCATCCCCGAAATCGGCATAAGTTCCGTTTGTGAACACGATGCCGCAGACATCGAAACCAGTGAATTCATCCAATCCCGAGAATGGATGGATCAAGCCTATGCCTGCTTCGATTGTGAAGGGGCCTGAGAACTCAACGCTTTCGAGTGTTAGTTTCACGAGTGGTGGTGGCTCAAGGAAGGGCAGCACATTCTGATGCCAGTTAGCGGATCGGAGTTGTACGATATCGAGGGTTTGGCTGTTCGGATCAGCGGTGAATTGCCACAGTCCCCAAAGCTGATGGACTCCAGCCGAATTAGCTGGTACATCCGCATCTATGATGGGAATCTCTGATGTTGCCCCGGGCGTTACTGGTGTTCTCCCACTCCCAGTGCAACCAACAATCAACAATATTAACAGGATACAAAGTTCTGGTCGCAAGTGGATTTTACTGTATAGCATTACACGACCTCGCTTTTTGATGGTGACTTAATTTTACTTCATCTTTGCTGAATTTCCAAGATTCTGTTTGACGAAATCAGCACATTGCAGGCAAATCCCTTTGCTGATTTTTTGTTTTTAGGTTCCATTCGGAATATAATTCCGCAATGCTGCAAGGAAGGATCTTATAATGGATATTTCGACGGATGAGCTGAAAAACTTCAAAACATTGATCGATTCCCCCATTGACAGGGTGCCGCTTATACCGAAGCTGAAATTCGGCACCGACGGGATACGCGGAATCCTCGGCAAGGATTTCACGCTTGATCTCTTCCGTGCCGCCGCGCAAGCCGTGGCTGAGCTTTTGAGAGACAATCCCGAGGATGGAAAATCAGGGATTATCGTCGGACACGATACGCGGTTCATGGGGAGAAGTTTCGCGATTGCGGTTGCATATGAACTTGCATATGCCGGTCACGATGTCCTGCTGACCGATAGATTCTGCGCGACGCCGGTGATCGCGCATTATGTCTGGCGTAACAATCTCGCCGGGGGCGTGATGCTGACGGCGTCGCATAATCCGGCGGAGTACCACGGGTTCAAGTTCATCCCCCACTTCGGCGGCCCTGCATTGCCGGAGGATACGAACAGGCTGGATGAGATTCTCGGCGGGCGATCGGCGTCCGGCGAACCATTCGCGGAATACGATCCATCCATGCTTGAGAATATTCGAATTGTTGATCCCAAACCGGGATACATGGAACATCTTGCTGAGATGGTCGATTTCAAGATGATCGCCGGCAGCGGGTTGAAGGTCGTTTATGACCCGATGTTTGCCTGCGGGCAGGGCAATTTCGACTGGGCGTTGCTTCAGAATGGTTTCCCCGGCGAAAGTCTGGAGGTCATCCATACCGGCACTGACCCGATGTTTGGCGGATTCATGCCTGACCCGAAGAGTGAATTGCTGAACCCTTTAAGGGATGCGGTTGCAGCCGGTTACGACCTCGGTTTCGCCACCGACGGTGACGCCGACCGCTTCGGTGCCGTTGACGCACATGGTATATATTACAGCCCGAATATCCTGCTGTTCATACTCGCTGACCATCTGATCGGGAACCGTTCGATGGAAGGCAATATTGCCAGGACGATTGCCACAACGAAACTCTTGGACAGGGTGGCAAAGGCCAACGGGCGGAGGGTTATCGAAACG
>CBDVBS010000230.1:0-6348 GCA_965372275.1 uncultured bacterium
CGGCCTTGGGCGTGTCTTCTCACTTCCAACCTCTCCCTCCGGGTGGCACTGACAAAAGAGTCTTCGAAGTTTGTCAGTGTCTTCATAAGATTGTCCACTCCCTGACGGTCGTGGTTCGGATAATCTTCGGGTAACGCAGGTCTTTGACCTGCGTCCGTCGGTCATAGACCGACGGTACCCGATGCAATATGTAACTCACATATCCCATCCTGTCAGCCTATACATGTAACCCACAAACCCACATTAAAGGAACATTTTACTTCCCCAGTACTGACGCGGATGTAGATGGCGGTTTTCAATTCGTTATTACTTGTCTATTTCGGGAAGCCTGTGGCCAAAGACTAATTCATAATAGTCCAGCATATCGATAATGCTTTGGTGGGTCTTTCCTTTGAGATTGCAATCCCTGTTAAATCCTTCTCCGCTAAACCGCATCTTCACTTCATCCGCTTCTGCGATCCTCACCAAATCGGTTAATGTTATTCTTTCGCCAACGGGGAGATCCAAACGTTCATTGCAATAATGCCCATAATCCCAATTTTTTTGAGTAACATATGCGTTTACTTCAAGGGGGTCAACGTCTATTATGATTCTATAATCTTCAATGTTTTCGTCTTCATGCTTTAATAGTATTGTCAGCTTATTGAAATTCAACCATTGGGGTCCCCTTGTCCCCGCGTAAAAACGGAGCCAAATATCATCTTCGGATTCACCAATATAAACGCCAATACCCCAAGCGCGATCCTCATCCTTATGCTTATGCCATGTAACGTCATCCATTTCATCATATTCGGAGCTGATGACCTTTTCTAAGTCAGCAACTCTTTCTGCATTGTCGTCTTCTATGGCTTCCCCAATTTGCGGGGCCAGGCCCAAAAAAAGTAATAGCCCTGTTACCAATATCAATTGTCTCATGTCCTATACCTCCAAAAGTATTTCAGCAAGCTTGCCCCTATTAATGCTGTTAAGCAACCCTTTCCTGCCGTTTCCGATTTATCTGCAAGTTCTGTAGATGGTTCATCAATCACAGGGCAATAGCAACACCTGCACCAGTATTTCCCTTCCGTTTTCTTCGTTAGCGGTGGTGCTGTACATCCATCATGTGGCAAAATCGGGACTTCATCAATGGGATATACCCCGGCGTTCTTCTCGCAGTATTCACAGACGAGCTCATCTTGCGCTGTTAATATTTCAATATGCGTAGCGCCCCAGTCCTTATGCCGCTTTATCGTTGCTAAGAGGCCCTTTCTCGCGTCTGCCTTTGTGTATTCGCCCATGCATCCTACCTCCATTTCTTTTTCAGCTGCCTGATCTTATTCTACTTCATGTGCTCCCATTCTGCTTCAGGGACGGTTACGGCTTTTTTCACCCAACCATGCCACCCCACGTCATTCGGTGTGCACCTAAATTTTAACCACCCCTGTTCTTCGGTCAGGATGAATATCCTTTCACTAACGTGCAATTGGCCAGCCTCATTCATTTCATAATCTTCACCTGGGCCAGTCTTGATATCAACTTCCTTGATGCAGATTCTGATTTCTAACTTTACCTGAGGCTCTTTAGGCTTATGAGAAATGTTGCTTTCGTATCTGCTATCCGGCTGGGTCTCAAGGCTGCAAACAATTACGAAAGCCACCAGAATCCCCACCACAATCATTAATTGTTTCATTGCCCTGTACCTCCTATTACTATGTAGTCTCACTGGATTGACCCTCGGATACCTCATCTTTTCCTCGGGCGATATGCGCTACATCCTTCCTGATTTGGTTAAGTGTCCAAAGAACCCAGATCAATATAGCAAGCGGGATTAAAGAGATACCAAAAAGAAAGGATACCCCAATTCCCATTAATGCGGTGCCGCATGTGGCGTCAGTATATTCTGATTCTGCAGCATAGCTTGAATCAGTACGCGTCAAACTACTACTTTTCGTTACCTCCGACCATCCCCATACGCAGATCAAAACAAATATTATTGCCAGAATCCAAAAGGCCTGGGCTTTCATTCTTTTTCACCCTTCCTGTTTGGCAGCCCGATAAGATAAAGCATGTCAATTATCTCAAATAGAAATCCTCCCCAGAAATGAAGCGTGTTGCTATACCCCTTCGCGTGTGCTAAAGCAGAGCAGAAATACCCCCATATTAGCGCGTTGAATAAGAACGCAGATGGGATGGCATAGTATAATATGAATTCGTGTTCGCTCATCGTCCTATACCTCCTTTTAATATTAAAATTAAATTATTGCCAAATCCTCGAAGTTGCCCTCGCGGGCCTGTTCCTCGGTGCTGACACGTATGTAGATAGCGGCTTTCAATTACTTATCCCAGGGCTTAAAAAGAACTCGCAGGCTCCACTTGAGCACGGCCAGAATAACAATGACCGCAAAAGCGAATCCGCAATAAACGCAATATTCACAACCTTCCATTTATTCCCCTCCGTCCTTTTCTATCTTCTCGATTTCCCGCTTCAAATGCTCGATACGTTTCTCATCCCGTGGGTTCCAGAAATCGCGTTCCCATGTGAACGTCATTTTAATTCCGGTCAATGCTTGCAATTCGGCCCGGAGCTTCTTGGCCCTTTCCTCGTCGCTATCTTTTTTCTTCGCCATTTCAATTCCCCCATACGCCGTGACAATATACGCAATTCCATACCCCATCGCCGAATAAGTAAGTAAAATCTGAATCCACAAATAATGTTATATGTCCATCCGCTTCCTCAAATCTGATTAAGAAATCTGAATATGGTTGTCCATTTCCGGTTACAGCGTCATACCGCCCGCAGTTTTCGAGATCGAGCCACTTTGTTGTATGACAACCCCCGCAGCTTAATGAGCCCTGATAATCGGCGTCTAACCAAAGTACTGGGGGGCCTACGGAATCCGTCGCCCCTCCAATCGCCTCGATTAATGCTGGACTGTCCCAATGATTCGGCCCTGGGGATATGATTTCACCGTTCCCCCCGCACCCCGCAGCCAGGGCCGCGAAAACCCCCACCACAATTAAGAGTCGCTTCATCTCACTATACCTCCTTTTAATATTGAAATTGAATTATTGCCAAATCCCCAGCCCCCACCGGGGGGGGGTAATGTCTCACTCGCATTGACCCCACAAGTGAACCGCTAAATCAGTCAGAACCTGATTAAAATCTTTCGGAAGCTGTATTCCTCTTATCTTCTGCCCCAGCATTTCAAGGCAATTATACCGCATATCACAACAGTATATTACCATCACTATCTAATCCGGGTCGAGCATGCCGGTCGCTAACTTACGTGATGCTTTCTCATCAGCGGACGCCCCGAGCATACGCGCAAGTTCTTCAACCCGATCGGCCTTCTTCTTCAGTACTTCTATTGAGACGACATCGGATTTGCCTTTCACGCCCGACGTTTTCTTCACCATATAATGCTGCCTCGCCATCCCGGCCACCTGCGGCAGATGGCTGATGAGTATCAACTGGTGATCGCGGGCGAGTTCCTTGAGCTTGCGTCCGACCTTGTATGCATTCTCGCCGCCGATACCGACATCGGCCTCATCGAACACAAGTATCGGCGCGCGGTCGCGTCCGGCAAGATGCGCCTTGAGCGCAAGCAGTATGCGCGAAAGCTCACCGCCGCTCGCGATACGTCTCAACGGCTTCATGTCCTCGACGGGATTCGTCGCAAGCAGAAGAGTTGCCTTATCCGCGCCCTTCTCGCCGATAGCCGCCACGCCGTCAACTTCGCGCGGGGCAATTTCCATCGCGAATTTTGCGTTGGCAAGTTCAAGGTCTTTGAGATGTTTCGTAACCTCACGTTCCATCAGCTTGGCGATTTTCCGACGGGATGCCGTCAATTTGAAGCCCATGTCCGTAAGGACATTGTCTTCCGCCGCAATTACCTTCTCCAACTCGCCCAAATCGATGTCGGCATCGGTCAGGCTTCGGAGCGATTCGGCTAATTCATCACGCTTGACGATCAGGCCATTGTGATCGGTGGCGTGCTTCCGCTTCAGTTCGTGAATAAGTTTCAACCGCGCATCTACATCCGTGAGACGTTCCTCATCCACCTGCACTTTGTCCGCGTATGAAGACATCCGCCGGGCGATCTCGGCAATCGACTCGGCGGCGTTCTCAAGCTCGGCAACATCCGGTTTGAGTTCGGCATCCGATTTCGCCATCTCGCGAAGGGTTATAAATGCTTCCGAGACGATATCATATGCCGCGGTTTCATCCCCTTCCGCTTCATAAAGTATGCCCGAAAGTCTTCGCGCATTCTCGATCAGCGACGCGGCAGCACTCAGCATTCTATGTTCTGCTTCGAGTTTTGATTCCTCCCCACTCATCAGCCCGGCGCTGTTCAGCTCATCGAGCTGGTACTGCATAAGCTCCTTGCGTTCGGCAAGACGTTCGATCGCGGACACACGCTGTTCATACTCCGACTGCATATCCGACAGCCTGCGGTACGATTCCCCGACGCGAACAAGCAGGACTTCGTGCCTGTCATCCCCGAGTTCGTCGAGGATATCGAGCGCGTCAGACTTCAGCAGGCGGGAGCGTTCGAACTGGCCGAGCATCTCGATTAGCTCATCAGCGACATCCTTCAGCACCCCGACGGGCACCCTTCGTCCGTTCAACCATGCCGATGCGCGCCCTGAGCTGTTCTGTACGCGGCGAAGGATGACCTCATCTTCATCTTCGTCCAACAGACCTTGCTGAATCAATAATTTGCGGGAACGTTTGTCGGTAAGATCGAGTTCGACTTCAACCACGCACTCCTTTGCTCCCTTCGCGATCTCATCCCCCGATGCGCGCGCGCCGAGACCGAATATGATCGCGCCGAGAAGCTGCGACTTGCCCGCGCCGGTTTCGCCGGTGAGCACATTGAACCCGTCACCGAATTCGAGTTTGACATCGCTGATGAGTTTGTAGTTGCGTATATTGATCTCTTTGAGCATCAGTTTGCTTTTTTCAGTTTATTCTTCAGGATTACCGCATATCCCCTCAGCTTCAATGCCAACCACGAAAACCATCTGCGGGGGTCAAACCATTTCGGATAAATATTCTTGACGACATACTTGTATGCCGAGTTATGAAATTCCCTTATAGCGTGCGAACCGGCACGGCTCGATGATGCGGCATGATAATGAATGACACTTATATGCGGCACATAATGCGTTTCGAGATCATATTTATGTTTGTATGTAAACGCCACATCGGCATCTTCCCAATACATAAAATATCTCTCATCCCATCCACCGGCGGTGATGAATTCATCCTTCCGCACCGCCCATGCCATCCCCGCCGCCCAATCGACGACTGTCGGTTTGTCAACATTTTCGAGGTCAATAAGCTGCTGCTTGGTGAACGGATTATTGGGGAACAGCTTCGTCAATATTGTTGCGCGACCGAATATACCGGTCAACGGATTCGGGAACGCCCGCCCCGTCGGCTGGAAGCTGCCATCGCTCCAGCATACACGCGGAGCAGCTATCCCGCACTCGGGATGGGAATCGAGATGAGCGAGGAGTCCGTCGAGACATCCTTCATTCACGATAATATCCGGGTTGAGGAAGATGAGATATTCCCCGCGGGCTTCTGCCACGCCGACATTATTCCCTGCCCCGAAACCGAGGTTCGATCCGGGGGTGATGAGCTTGATGTTATCTCTTGCGCCTGTTATTTCTTCCAGGAGATGCGGTTGTTCTTCATCGCCACGTGAGTTATCGACGATGATCATCTCCCAATTACCTGACGGTGGGTATTTTTCGATTGATGCAACGAGGTCGCTGACCAACGGGGCGACCTTGTAGTTCACCGTGATTATTGATACACGCAAGGGGGATTTATCCGCCATATTTGTTTGATTCTCACTCATTATCTATACCCCACTACCCATACCTCACTGCCATACCTCACCATCCATCCATCCGGGTGGCACGCCCACGGACGTCTTCGGCCTTGGGCGTGTCTTCTCACTTCCAACCTCTCCCTCCGGGTGGCACTGACAAGCGAGTCTTCGAGTTTGTCAGTGTCTTCATAAGATGTCCACTCCCTGACCGGTCGTGGTCCGGTTGCTCTTCATCCTTTCGTGACTCACCATCCATCCTTTCCGGGTGCCACGGGCAAGCAAGTCTTCGAAGTTTGCCCGTGCCTTCATAAGATGTCAACTCCCTTCCGCTCAACATTCACCATTCCCAATCCGGGTGGCACCCTTCTGTCTTCAGAAGGGTGGTTCCATGAACACGATCAGAAGGACGTTTCCTGGCACCGTTTTACTAAGACCACCCTTTTGTCGAAGACTCCAAAAGTGTGCCACACGGAGTTACCATGTGGTCAGATCGGAAGAGCACAGGTATGAACTCCAGGAACCGTAT
>CBDVBS010000231.1:0-6319 GCA_965372275.1 uncultured bacterium
ACGTCGCCCAGGCCAGCCCGCATAACTGGATGGACCTCATGCGGAAAGTCCGCCGCGCACTGGAACTCGAAGGCTCTGCGTTCATCAATGTTATCGGCACCTGCTACCGTGGATGGCGTTTCCCGATGGAGCGTTCAATCGAGATGGCGCGTCTCGCCACCGAAACCTGCTTCTGGCCCCTATTCGAAGTGGAGTATGACAGGTGGAAGCTGAATTACGAACCGAAGGAGAAGCTCCCTATCACCGAATGGATCAAGGACCAGGGACGTTTCAAGCACCTGTTCACCGATGAGAACAAGCATATCATCGACGAGTTGCAGGAAAATGTCGACCGTAACTGGGAGCTTGTAAAGTGGCGATGCGGTAAGGGAGAATGCCCGGACTTCGCCGTCGATAAACCCGCCAAGTAACTACAATCACTTCATAGATAGAAAGCAAACGGCGCCCTGACGGCGCCGTTTTGACTATTTCCATTTTGCACATCAATCCATATTCAGCGTATTGATGGCACGGTCTGCGAGTCTTCGAGCTGACCGTGGTCCTGGCGCGGAATCCTACTATGGTAATCCACGGTTAGCCCTCGAAGATTCGGGCAAACCGTGCCATCCGGATACAAAGAATCAGATTGTCCGCTCCCTCACGGTCGCGGTTCGGATAATAACGAGAATTCATATTCAGGTTTTGGATTACTTCCGCCAGAATGATGGGAAGAAGAGAACAAGGACGGTGTAGATCTCAAGCCTGCCCATCAGCATGCAGAGAGAAAGCACCCATTTGCCGATGGATGGTATGAACGCATAATTCTCGATGCTCCCTACCCTCTCAAGGCCGGGACCGATGTTCCACAGTGTCGCCGCAACGGCCGTCATTGATGTTGTCATATCGAGCCGCGGTTCATATGTTCCGAGCCAGCTCATTATCAAACTCGCGGCGATGAATATCCCGATACCGAGTATGAAGAACGCGGTAACATTCTGGATTATCTCCGGCCTCAACGGCTGACCGCCGATCTTGGGGATGACGACTTCACGGGGACGTATGACCCGCCGCACTTCATAGTAGGCATGCTTGAATAATATCATTATGCGGAAGACCTTCATCCCGCCGCCGGTGGAACCCGCCGATGCACCGACGAACATGAGCACCACGAGCAGTATCTTCGAAAATGCAGGATATACGTTGAAATCATCGGTGCCGTAACCCGTCGTCGTAATTATCGCGACCGCCTGGAACGCGCCCTTCTGAAGGCTTTCACCCCCGGTGGCGTGATGATCGTGCATTATGAGGTTCAGGGTTACCAGCAGGATCGCCATCAGCACGATGAGCAGGTATATACGGAATTCCGGGTCGCGTATCGCCTCCCTCAGGCGTGCCTTGAAGACGAAGTAGTACAGGGTGAAGTTGATACCCGCCAAGAACATGAAGATAGTGATAACGACATCGATATAAACGGAATTGAAATGCCCTACCGATGCGTTTTTCGTGCTGAACCCGCCGGTGGCCATCGTCCCGAATGAATGGCAGAGTGATTCAAAGAAATCCATACCGCCAAATAGAAGGAAAATCGTCTCAGCCACGGTGAGACCGAAGTAGATCAACCAGAGGACATATGCCGTCTCCTTGATGCGCGGTTTCAACCCCTCAATAATAGGTCCGGGGACTTCACTCTTGAAAAGGAATTTGCCACCGACGCCAAGGTGGGGCATTACGGCAATGAAGAGTACGATGATACCCATCCCGCCAAGCCAGTGGGTGAGTGAACGCCAGAACAGTATGGCTTTGTCAACCGCCTCGATATCGGTGAGCACCGTTGACCCCGTAGTGGTTAACCCGGATATCGTTTCGAAAAATGCATCGGGCAGTTTGACGAGTGTTCCCGACAGTATGTATGGCAATGCCCCGAAGAGACCGGCGAAGATCCATCCTAAGGCGACAATCAGTAGTCCCTCACGTATATATATTTCTTCCTTCGCATTTCTGCCTAACCATGCCAGTAATCCGCCGAATGCCACGGTGATGAGAATAGAGAACACAAACGCGGTAATAGAGATATCTTCCCGGAAATAAAACCCCCATGCCAATGGCAGCAGCATCATTCCCGCGAGGAAAATAAGCAGCACACCCATCAGTTTTGACGCCATTCGGTAATTCATAACGCTACTTCAACATCTTCTCAACCTGTTCCATTGCCTCGGACCGACAGAACACAACCACCCTGTCACCCGTTTCCACGACAAATTCACCTCCGGGAATGATAACCTCCTCTTCCCCCCTGAGAACCGCCCCCACGATTGCCCCTTTCGGGAAATCGACATCCTTGAGCAGCTTCCCGACGAGTGGGGAACGATCGTCAACCTGCGATTCGAGTATCTCGGCTTTACCCTCTGCAAGGATAGCTACACGGCTCAACGCTTCCTGCTTGATGAAGCGCACCGTTTCGGTCGCCGTTACCAGCCTCGGGCTGATTGTTGAATCTATTCCCAAACTCTCGTAGAGGGGGACATAATCAGGCTTGTGCGCGAGAAGGATCGAACGCTTTACACCAAGTTCCTTGGCGAGCAATCCGCTCAAAAGGTTGATCTCGTCATCCTTGCTCACGGATATCATCGCGTCGTAATCGGTGATGCCTACCTCCTTCAGGAGTTCGAGGTTGGTGCCGTCACCGTTGATGATGCGCGCCTTATCAAGATCCGTGGCAAGTTTTTTGCATCTGTCGAGGTCCTTCTCGATAAGGGTGACATCGACGCGCATACGTCCGAGCGTGCGCGCAACCATGAAACCTATCTCGCCCCCGCCAACAATTACAACACGGCGAGTCTGGCTCTCAGATTTACCAAGGAGTTTCTCAACTTTGCTCGTATTTTTTCTGTCACCGATGATGAATATCCTGTCCCCGGGAGTGAGGATATCCTCTCCGTGCGGGATGATCATTTCACCCCCGCGAATTATCGATGTGATCAGCGTACCCGCCGGCAGGGGGATTTCCTTCAGGTGTTTGAATACATATTTCGCGCCGGTCGGTACGGTGAGTTCGATCATGCGGATACGTCCACGGGCGAAATCCTCCAACGCGACAGTGCCTGGATGCCGTATCAACCGCACGATATTCTGGCTGACAAGATGCTTCGGGCTGACTATCAGGTCGATGCCGAGGAGGTTCTGGTAAGAGCGGCGCGCTTCGCCGAGATGTTCCTGGGATGAGAACCGCGCGATTACCCGCCTGCATCCAAGGCGCTTGGCGAGAGCGGCGGAAATCATATTGGCTTCATCATTATTTGTAACAGCCACAAAAAGGTCGGCACGTTCGACCTCAATTGCTTTCAACACCGAGAGGCTTGAGCCGGAGCCGAAGTGAGTACGGGCATCGAGGACATTCTCCATCCGGTCGAGCTTCTCCCGGTTGGAATCGACGATAACCACATCGTGTCCTTCACCGAGAAGCACCT
The DNA here is from genome assembly GCA_965372275.1 of uncultured bacterium. Taxonomy (GTDB): domain Bacteria; phylum JAJVIF01; class JAJVIF01; order JAPKYR01; family CAZSPL01; genus CBDVBS01. The sequence continues at coordinate 3,447 of CBDVBS010000231.1, forward strand.
CGGCGATATGACGTCCCACTTCTCCGCATCCGACAATAATTACATACATCCGGCACCTCCGATGCCTTATGGGATAATATCCGCTTTAAGCACCATTAAATCGCCTTAATCAGTATCTATTATATATCTCTGCATCTCCGGGAGGCTGAGGATCTCATGTGCAAGCGCAAGGGCGGTCGGCTCTTCCTCGGGGACATTTTCGAGAAATGCCACCAGCACGACATTGGCATCCTCATACGGGGCAAACGCGATTAACCATGAATGCGGCCACTCCCGTGGTGGGTCCTGAGCAGTACCGGTCTTAGCGGCAAGGGTGAAAGGCAGGCCATAAAGCAAATGGGCGGTGCCATCGGTGAATGTGACCGCGCCGCGCATACCACGCCTTATAAGGTCAAGATGGGAAGATAGCATACCCACGGACCGTGGTTGACCCTCCTCGAATATCTTCAGAAGGTGCGGGGTCACCAGGTTGCCGTTATTCGCGAATACCGCAGTGAAACGTGCCATCTGCATGGGTGTGGTCTGCATATAACCCTGACCTATGGACATATTCACGGTATCCCCGCCGTACCACTGCTCTCCGATCTGTGCCAACTTCCAGTCGGCATCGGCGACACGCCCTTCAACTTCACCCGGCAGATCAATGCCGGTCGGGGAGCCGAGCCCAAGCAGCCTTGCTTTCTCGGCAATCGCCTTCGCGCCTGCCTCATAACCGTAGTAGTAAAAGAATTCATCGCATGAATATGCCATCGCCTCCACGAAATCAACCCGGCCGTGACCCCAATACTTCCAGCATCGGAACTTGCCGGAACCGAGTTCGAAAACCCCATCGCAGAATACGTTTGAATTCACCGTAGCCTTCCCCTCGTCCAATGCGGCCCATGCCGTGGCGGGTTTGAATATGCTGCCGGGCGGATAGTCATTCTGGATGGCGCGATTCTGCAACGGGCGCCCCTCATCGTTGATCAAAACGGACCAGTCCCCCGATGCAACCCGTCCGCCGAACAGGTTGGGATCGAATGTCGGCGAACTGACCAACGCGAGGATTGAACCATCTGATGGGTCCATCACCACGACGGCACCCGGCCTTTCGCGCATAAGCGGCACGATTGCCGTCTGGAGATCGATGTCGATAGTGAGTTGGATATTTTCTCCAACCTCAACCTTTCTTATATCCTCTTCAAATACCGGGTTGCCCCTTTCATCGATAATTTCCTCGCCCCTCGCATCCTTCGCAGGTCTCATCTTGACACCGAGTACCTTCCCGGTAACATCGATGAGCAGTTTCTTCGCCCCCGGTTTACCTCGCAGCACGGAATCGTACATATCCTCGATGCCGTACTTGCCGACAATATCGGTCGCGCCATACCCGAGGGACTTCCTTTCCTCGTACTGCTCGGAACTTATAAGGCCGACATAACCGATAACATGAGGGATGAAGCTGCCATACGGATACGAACGTCCGGTTTCATTCTCAATATTCGCGCCGGGGAATTGCGATTTCCGCTCTTCGAGTTCTATTACGACGGATTTCAGGATATCGCGTTTCACCGGGACAACCGTTTCCGGTACGGCCCGGCGAACAAGTTCGCGTATTTCATTATATTCATCCATGGGTATATCAAGGAACGCGCATAACTTGCCCAATGACACGGTATCCTGCTCCTCATCACCTGATACTATATAAAAAACCGATGATTGCAGATTATTGTTCGTAAGCTGTTTGCCGTTCCTGTCAAGTATCAGTCCCCTCGGAGCGGGGATTGGCACCTGGGATACCCTGTTACGGTCAGCAAGTTCACGGTAATAATCCCCCTTCACAATCTGCATCTGGAAAAGCCTGAAACCCAAAATCAAAAATCCCGCCAACAGAATTAATGCCACTAATAAAGGGCGTGGTACGGCGAATTTATCGGAGGATCTCCTGTACATCAGCGTATGAATACCCCCCGCATGGCCTCTTCAGTCCTTCGTATCGGGAGGATCTGATCGAGGATGAATGTAAGCGGGATAAATATCAGCAGCGAGATGAAAAGCCCTGGTGCTATCAGGCCGGCATGGAACGACGGTGTCACGAATTTCCCGGCGTGCAATGAACCCACAACGATCAAGTAGATTCGAAACGCCTGGGTGAGGATAAGAAGCGAGATGCATCGCGCGAGAAGGCTACGGGCCAGGAAATGTGTCCTGACATAGGTCACCGCGTAACCCACAAGGAAAAACCCCAATGCATATGTAATCACCGATTCGTGATTCATGCTGTCGAGTATCAGACCGAGTATCAGCCCGAATAGCGGTGCCAATCGCCCTCGCCCGCTGAACCCGAGGGCAACGATCAATACAATCGCCAAGTCAGGCCGGAAGCCCCAGTTATCCCTGAGGACGTCACCGAACAAGACAAGCGGAACCGAGAGCAAAACATATATTATGAACGGGACATCGATCATTTCATCACAAAAGCCGGGGCATTAATTCACCCCGGCCTATTATACCAATTCAGTATGTCAACTTTCGTTATTTTCCATCCGTGTGCACTGCTATTCCATCCGTATGCCACTGCTACTCAATCCGGGTGCCACGCCCACTCCGAGTCTTCGAGGATGGGCGTGCCTTTGTAATAGCCCCATCCGTGTGCCACCGCTATCCGAGTCTTCGAGGACAGCGGTGTATTACAACAAGCGCGCATCATCGGTCGCAGAGCGACCTATAGATACGCGCTACCCTTTTTGGTGCCACGGATAAGCGAGTCTTCGAGCTTACCCGTGCTCTGATTGTCCACTCCCTGACGGTCGTGGCTCGGATTGCCACATTCACTTCATGACGGGGCGGAAAAAAGTCGAAAATCCTTGCAAACGGCAAAATGACATATTCTA
>CBDVBS010000232.1:0-6289 GCA_965372275.1 uncultured bacterium
TGTCGGCTGCCGGTTCTTCCCCGCCTGTCTCCGCTTCGGGAACGGGCTCAATCGGTTTGCCGGCCAGGACAGCCACCGTAAACGGTCCCCTGTCCTCATCGTCATCCATGACGAAGTCCTCATCATCACCCATTTCACTCCAACTTCCCCCTGCCTTTGTGGAGAGTAATCTGTCGAGGACCCAGCCTTCCTTGGCATCGGAATCGACATCGATACCGGATGTCCTGAAGAAGAGCATCTCCATATCACGACTCTTCAATGGGGCATTTATGGGATGACTGTTCATCTCAAGCAGCGGATGCAGGTTATTGCTGCCATACTGGTTATTAATTTCGTCGGCGATAAGGTCGGCTCGATAATGTATGCCGTACTCCTCAAGCATCGGCGTGAATCCCGCATCGTTCCGGTTCTCCAAAAGCAGGATCACCCGTCCGCCGGTGTCAAGGTATCTCCTGATCGCGTCAATCTCCTTAGCAGGAAGTTCGCGCTCAGGCCCCGGGACGAAAAGCAGGTTGCAGTCACCGGGGATTTCGGCCTTGTTCGCGAGGCTCAATTTCTCAACCTGGAAGCCCAACTGCGTGAGTTCCTCGGCGACCAAGCCGATCCCCTTGTCGCTGCGCTCGCTGTAATCATCAATCGCCAGCTCATAGTGTCCGGTGAGGAAATAGACCCGCTTGGCATAAGTGCCCGTGAGCCTGAAAAGGGCGTTGGTCATTGCCCCCTCGTATTCCCACCAGCCTGAGTCATCGGAAAATGCAACCGCCTTCTCCATCTTGTCACCTAACTCGAAAACCACCCCGATCGGTAATCCGACAAAACCGAGCTTCTCGGCGGTCTGGGCGTGGATATCCGGATCCAGGTAGGTGATGTCCATATTCGGAAGCTCGCGTGCAAATTTCTTGAGTGTATATTCGATGGTTTCACCCATTTCCCGGTGCTTGGGATCCCTGGTGATGAACGCCGTCGCGACAACCTTCTGCCCCGACTGTTTCAACTCGCCAAGCTTTTGAAGCGTCTGTTCGCTCAGGCTGTTGGCCTTGTTCGATGTCATATCGATAACGTAATAGTTGCCGTAGCTGATTCCGTTAAGAACGACAAGGATGGCCAGCAGGACGCCGATAACCAAGGCTACATTAGTGCCGTAACGGGTCGAGCGCGCGGAAAGCACCAGCTTCAGATTCTTCCTGTTACCAATCGCAAGCACGATGAGCAATACCACGCCCGCACCACTTAAGCCCGTCAGGCCCAAACTCGCCTTGACACCCAGCAGGGTCATCACGAAAGCAATACCGATACATATCGCCCCTACAAGACCGATAAAACTGAGAAGTGGGTTATGTTCTATCGTTGGTTCCTTGTATACAGGTTTCTTCTTTTTAGGTTTCTTTTTCTTCTCATCCGATGACTCCTTGAAGACCAGGTCGCGAAGCTGGGTTACATCCTGAGCTGATTCCTCAGCCGCCGATTCATCAATGTGAAGTGGCTCATCTTCCCGCTCCGGGATTTCTTCACTGCCTGCGCGTGTTTCATCCTCATGGGCTGCAACAGGTCGTTCCTCAACAGGTGGAATCTCCTCTTGCCTTGAAGGAACTTCAGGAGGTATATCCGCCTCAGCATCTCCAAACTCCCTTTTCGAAAACGCCGTGGGTTCGTGTACCACTGTTTCCTCGATATCGGGACGCGCAACCGGTCCTTCATCCGCTATCGCACGTGATTCCTCAATTTCAGGTTCTCGTGGTGTAGGCGATAACGGCATCCTGTCTTCCCGCTTATCTTCCAACCCCTGTACCCATTCCGGAAGCTTTTTATCCGCTTCCCCGCTCGATGCACCGACGTCCGATGATTCCCGCATCCCGGGTTCCTGAATCTCCTCGTCGTGTCTATTCTCCTTCGCCAACCAGTCTGATGCAGCCCGGGTGTCAGGTCGCTCCGTTACGGCTTCCGGCTCCTCCTCGTCTAACCGCTCCGGCTCAGGTTTATCATCGGAACCATCTTCACTGCCGAACCGTCTTCCCTCATGCCTGATATCGCCCAGCACTGAATCAAGGTCTCGTTCCGGAAAATCAGTGGTCTCATCCGGCGTATCCCCGCCCTTACGGACCGGCTTTTCAGGCGTCTCTTCATCTTTCTCCCGGTCGGAAAACAGTTTCCTGAGACCGTTCAATTCGTCAGACATAGAATCACTTCCATCGCTTAATCTCCACTACCCTTACAGCAGTGAAAAGGCAGAATATTATAAAGGTCAGGAAAAACACCAAGTCCCGTGAATCAAGCAAACCCCTTGCGAAATTCTCAAAATGTGTTGTCCCTGGAAGATATTCAATCACGTTTCCAAGCCGTCCCGGGCCAAGGAAACTCCCGGCAATGCCGAATACCATGAGCCCGACGATGATTATGGCACTCAGGATAAATGCCAGCATCTGGCTGTTGGCCAGCGAACTGCCAAGGATGCCGACAGCCAGGAATGAAGCTCCCAATAATATGAAACCGATATAAATGCTCAATATCGGCCCATAATCGGGAGTGCCGAATGCAATAAGGAATATCGGGAATTCAATCGTGCACAGCACCATCACGAGAAACAGTAAAAGACTGGCGAGATATTTTCCGAGCACGACCTCCCAGTCCTTGATCGGGTATGTCATCAACAATTCGATGGTGCCCGAACGACGTTCTTCCGAAAAAAGATGCATGGTCAATGCCGGGCACAGGAAGAAGAGAAGATAGACCAATATCCTGAAAGTGGCGTACAGGTCAGGCGTCGCCGTTGACTGGGAAACGACGAATGTAAACCACGCGCCGGATATCACGAGGAAAAAGAACGCGGTCACGTAAAATAACGGGCTGTAGAAGTATGCTTTCAGTTCCTTGCGAGTGATCGACATTACATTAGACATCAACCTCACCTCCCTCCGAGCCGTCATCCATCGTCAGCTTAAGGAATATATCTTCAAGACTTAATGAATGCGGCTGCATCAACAGCAGACCGAAGCTGTCCTTCACGAGCCTCCCGGCGATGGTCTCCCTCAGGTCTTTCCCTATCACCGAGTGAACCACGAATCTTGTCCCGAGCTGGGTCAACTCCTGCTCTCTCGCGGTCTCAACCGCAAGTACGCCTTCAACCTTTTTAAGGCTGACCTTGATGCGCTGCTCATCGCCTCGGACCTCGATAAGCGTCATCTGCGACTTGGTCAGCATCTTCGTAAGATTCGTCACGCTGTCCGAAGCAACGATCTTACCTTTGTTGATGATGACAACCCGGTCGCAAACCATGCTTACCTCGGGCAGAATATGGGTTGACAGGACAACCGTATGGCCCATACCGAGATTCTTGATCAACTCCCTTATCTCGATGATCTGCCTTGGGTCCAGCCCCGAAGTCGGCTCGTCGAGGATCAACACCTCGGGGTTATTTATCAACGCCTGGGCAAGACCGACACGCTGGCGATATCCCTTCGAGAGGTTTGTGATGATCTTCCGTCGTACATCCCCCAAACCGCATTTTCCCACGGCTTGATCTATCACGCCCTTGCGTTCGGTATGCCCTACACCTTTAATCCTGGTTACGAAGTCAAGGTAATCATCAATACGCATATCGCTATAAAGAGGTACCCGTTCGGGAAGGTATCCTATCTTCTTCCTCACTACCAACGAATCATCGAAAATATCATGACCTCCGATCCGTGCCGTGCCCTCTGAAGGCGGGAAGAAGCATGTGAGCATGCGCATCGTCGTCGTCTTGCCGGCTGCGTTAGGACCGAGAAAACCGAGAACTTCCCCTCGCTCTACGGTAAAATTAATCCTATCGACCACCATGGTTTCCCCGAATCTTTTACAAAGGTCGATAACCTCTATCATTAGTCCAAATCCTTTCCCATGCGAAAATAGCTACACTACGGGCTACAAGCCCTATCATTATTATCTATAGCTAAAGACAATTTTTCCCAGGATTTGGGGTAGGTTTGAGAATTTAGATGCTATGTTTCTGATTACTTCGGATAAATGCTTTATATAAGGCAAGGCTGCAGTTTGCACTGCAGCCTTTGAAGGAATGTAAGGGGTAGGGGTTGCTAATTAATATATCACTCTACACATAATTCTACCATAACTCCCCCCCATATCAAAGAAATTTTTAATGAACCTTAAGTATTCCCGAAAACTGACATCTTTAGACTAACATACCCGCAAAATAAATGTTAAAATCCAAAGTCAGAGTGAGAGTATACACAAATTCTATTAAAATTCAACCCGTAACGAGGAATTTTAGTGATTTTTAATGGTGATGAAAATGATGATTGAATCAAAAGCAACAGGTCTTTTAATGGTAAATTGCTACCTCATTCGAGAAGAAGGCTCTGAAAAGGGCATCGTGATTGACCCCGGGCACGGAGCCCCGGCTATCGCTGAATGGCTTTCCGAAAAGGGAATCACGGATATTCTAATTATCCTGACCCACGGTCACTTCGATCATACGAATGCCGCCGAAGAGCTGTCAAAAACTTACAGTGCGAAAATATTAATGCACAAGGCAGATGAATTCCTGCTCGATTCATCGACGGATGCCATGGCAAAAACATGGGGTTATACCGGGTCGCAGCCCAAAATCGACGGCACGCTTGAAGACGACGACGACATCGAATTCGGCGGGATGAAGCTCAAGGTTATCCATACTCCCGGGCACTCACCGGGCAGCGTATGCCTTTATGGAAGCACCCCTGATGGTCCGATCCTGATAAGCGGTGACACCCTTTTCAACCTTGGAATAGGACGTACCGACCTTCCCGGTGGTGGATATCGGGAAATCCTCGAAAATATCGTCCGGAAACTCTGGCCCCTGCCCGATGACACGCGTGTTTTTCCGGGTCACGGTCCCGCGACAACACTGAAATTTGAGAAAGAGCATAACCCGTTTCTCAACGATGTCAGTTAGGAAAATAGGGACAGTCACCTATTTTTTTAGCTATAATCAATTATGGAGAAGTACATAGGTAAAAAATAGGTGACTGTCCCCTGATGGTCAGCAACGATGTCTGAAAAGATCCTCATAACCGGAGCAACCGGATTCATCGGAAGTGCGGTTGCGCGAAACTTGGCCGCGAAGGGCTATCAGCTTCGCGTGATGGTGCGACGTCCCGACCATCTGCCAAATATAGAAGACCTTGATGTCGAAACCGTTGAGGGTGATCTTGAAAAACCTGGATCGTTTGAGAAATGCCTGGACGGCTGCGACGGGCTTTTTCATATCGCCGCGTGGTACACGATGTGGACATTGGAGCGGGATAAGCTGTTCCGTATCAATGTTGACGGCACAAGGCTGCTGCTTGAGAAGGCGCTCGAAATGGGCATTCAGCGCGTACTCTATACTTCGTCGGTTGCAGCAATCGGCAAACCGCCGGACGGTCCCGGCACCGAGGAAACGAAGTGGAACTTAGGATGGGTGAAAGATCCGTATGTCACATCCAAGCATCTTGCCCTGCAGGAAGCATTGAAAGTAGCTGAAAAGGGGCTGAATCTCGTTATCGTATGTCCATCCGCACCCCTTGGACCGGGTGACATCGGCCCTACACCGACCGGCAAAATGGTATGCGATTTCCTGAATGGCGACACCCCGGTATATTTCGACGGAGGTTTGAATATTATCGATGTCGACGACCTTGCCGAGGGACATTACTTAGCATATACAAAAGGCCGGGCCGGTGAGAAATATATATTGTCGGGTCGGAATATGGCCCTGAAGGAAATCTACGGTCTGCTGAGTGAGATTTCGGGCGTACCCGCACCGAAGATGAAGCTTCCGTCCGGCATGGCGTATTTCATGGGATGGATGATGGAAAATTGGGCGAATCTCGTCACGAAGAAGCATCCATTGATTACGCTGCCGGGTGCGCGGATGATCGCACTGCCGCCGTTTTATTCGAACGAGAAGGCGGTTCGCGAACTGGGACTCACGAATCGACCGATCGAAGAAACATTCCGCCGCTCGATCGAATACCTCTACTCTGTCGGCTACGCTAAACCCCGGAAATAGTTGGGGATAATTGGGGACGCCATTGGGGACTGTCCCAAGTCTTCGCGGGACCGTCCCCGATGGCGCAATTTCAAGGGGTTGATACCTTCTTCAAAACAAGGTTAACGTGTTAGACACTCGACTTTCGCCATTCTGTAACTTTGCCTGATAATGCAAGTGTCGCGTAGGGGTGACCCGGAGGGTCACCCTCCGATAACGGGTACCTTAGCCATAGGGGTAGGGAGAATCAGTTACCTGATTCCCCCCCCCTCCGAACCGTGC
>CBDVBS010000233.1:0-6281 GCA_965372275.1 uncultured bacterium
TCATCGGGCATTACCAGAATACCGGGCAGAGGGTGTCACGGGATCTCGGGGATGTGGAAGAAATACGAATCGTGGTTGAGGATTGGGGGGGGAGCAGGGGATCGGCACAGCTTCCGGTGGTGGATACGGGGGATTCATTCGACTACCACGGGTTGAAATGCAACCTGGGATTCCAGCCAGGTTCCGGCGTGTATGAAGTGCGAATATCCATCGAAAGCCGCGTGCTTATCAAGATCGAATATCACAGCACCGGCGTGGACAATGAGATAGAGATCCTTGACGCCATCAACTGGGATGCTTTACAAAACATCATCCCCGGCTGGCAGGGGTTATCAGGATAGCAGCTACTTTCCGAAGACGGAAAGATAGCAGCTACCTGACGGGAATACGGCAGTTACCTGACAGTAAGTTAGAAGCTACCTTACCGGGAACTTCAGTGAAATACCGCACACTGAAGTGCGCGGCACCCATTTCAATTCCCCATCCGTGTGGCACCCTTCTGTCCTCAGAAGGGTGGTCCTGCAAAAAATAATCAGACAAACAGCCGTGGATTAGATGTGTGCCACCGCTACTCAGCGTCTTCGCTGATAGCGGTGTCTTAATTCCAAAACGCTTGATGCTTCTGAAGAATAGCTTCCGGCTTAAGCAAGCTGCCCCAAACCTGACCGATATATTGTGATATCATGCAACCGTAAGAGGCCGGTGAGTAATTAAAACCGAGGTGTTTTTACGTGTCCAAATCGAAAGTGGCAGTTATAAAAACGAAACCGGAAACAGTGCTTGATGATTACCGCAATGCGATGAAGTTGGCGGATATCGATAAACATATCGATGCATCGAAGACAACTATACTCAAGGAGAACATCTCCTGGCATTTCCCGTTCCCCGGGGCGAACACGACCCCGTGGCAGATGGAAGCATCCATACTCGGCCTGAAGGATGCCGGGAATGACGATATCGTAGCTGTCGGCAATAACACCGTCGTCACGAACCCGTTCAAGGGTGAGAGGCTCAACAAGCTCGATATCATGCTCAAAAAATATAACATCCCCATCACATACAACTTCCGTCCCGATGAGCACAAGTGGGTTATGTATGAACCCAAGGCGAAGATGAAGGCGTTGGATCGTATCTTCCCGGAAGGATTCCGCATACCGGAATATTTTGTAGGTAAGAACATCCTTCATCAGCCGACTGTGAAGTGTCATATCTACACGACCACCACGGGCGCGATGAAAAATGCATTCGGCGGACTTCTCAACACGCGCCGCCACTACACGCATTCGATGATCCACGAAACGCTTGTCGATCTGCTTCACGTGCAGAAGGAGATTCACTCCGGTCTGTTCGCGGTAATGGACGGCACCACCGCCGGCAACGGCCCCGGGCCGCGTACGATGATTCCCGTCGAGAAGGATGTCATCCTCGCGTCGGGTGATATGGTTGCCATCGACGCGGTGGCGGCATCGATGATGGGATTCGACCCGATGAAAATTAAATATATCCGTCTCGCCACCGAGGACGGACTCGGCACCGGTGTGCTCGACGAGATCGAAATTGTCGGGGACTCCGAATTGGCGAAGGAGAAATGGGGATTCCATGTGGGTGACAATGTAGCCAGCAGGGCGGGGGATGTATGCTGGTTCGGGCCGCTGCGTCCGATCCAGAACCTGTTCTTCCATACGCCGCTGGTCTATATCTTCGTCTTCGGCTCCTACTTCTACCACGACTTCCTCCACTGGCCGTTCAAGGGCAATGCTATCTACAAAAAATGGCTGCGTGAGAGCAAGTGGGGAAAGCTGTTTGAGGAGTATGAGTAACTAAGACCGATTGATGAGAATAGACGGGTGCCGCACACTTCAGTGTGCGATTTTCTGGGTACGGAGGATTGTGATGTTTGATGAAAATCAAGAATCCACAAATAATTATTTTGAAGCTTTCAGTGATGGTTTTGATCTTCCCGTGAAAGAATTGGATCATTACCAAAAAGACCTTTCGCTTTCATCACTTCGGCATGCATTTAAAGCATATTTTTCCACTTATAAAGCTCAGGGATTACAGATGTATGGAATACTCCATCGCTTGGACTGGAAGCCTTGGGCTGTTAGTAAAACATCCCATTTAAACAGTTTAGAAGCTTATTCTGTTACGATCCTTATGTTTCATCATTTTATGGAGCTTATATTCAAGGACTTGCTTTGCAGCGCTGGGTTCAAAATCACAGAATCAGATGGGTTCTCGAAGGCTTTAGAAATGTTCCGAAGTGGCATTAATGAAGGTCGAATAGTTATACAGGACAGGTGTGTGAAGGATGAAGCAAATGAGGAATGGATAACAAAATTCAACCGATTGAGAAATCGCATTTGGCATGGTGGTAACTTCGTGCTCTACTACGGCTCGCTTGACAAAACAATTGGTAAATTTGTCGTCCCCTTCATTATGACGCTCCTTGAATATTCCTCATACAAAGATCAAGGAAAGCTTTGGAAATATCAAAAATTAGAATGCGGGATTGACCCGATTAGCGAGATAGGAAAGGAAATGAGATCAGAATGTCCTTGTTTCGGTAAAGTAGCATTCCTTAAGGAAATGGGGCGGGCAGCTTACGATAATCCTATAGAAACCGAAGGGTATCCAGAGCAGAGGAATAAACTAATCCAAGAGCATGCAGAAGCTGCCGCCGATCGTATTGCTAAATTATCAGGAGGAAACCCCGGATTATGCCCTGCTTGTGGAATTAATTCTTTTGTCCGATATGAGTCCCCTAATGTAGGGCGTCTTACAGGTATAGCGGATGAGAATCGGGAGCTTGTTATGCTAAAAGTTATTGAAAAAAAATGCATGTGCTGTGGTTTCAATGTTTTCAACAATATCGAGAACCCCAGTGAATACGGTTTTTCACAAATTGAGAATTTCTGGGATGATGGGAGCGCGTTCAGCTAGAATAACGCACACTGAAGTGTGCGGCACCCGGATTGCCGGGCTAAGAGACTGCTAGTGATTAATTATTTTCTTGTGTATAGGGCTTTTAAGTAAATCAAGTGTCCTTTTGGACTTAAAGTATCGCAAGCGGGGGTTTAACATAAGTTTTGGCACGTTGGGAGCTTGAAACATCGAGAGGGTAAGATGAAACTTACGATTGCTGAACTTGAACATGGGATGGAGACCATCCGAGACATCTATGGTGAGAGGACAAAAGAGTGTAGTGGAAAGAATATGATGTCTGAAATTAAGCATATGGAGGAAGAACTCATATCCATAGGGAAAGAATTCGAAAAACTTAAACAGGTTGTAAATGTAAATTTTATTACAAACTGCATACAACAGTTCATAAGTGCAGAATTGGATTATGAGACACCAGGTATTAGAGGTTTAGGTCGGTTGTCTACATCAATACCTCGGTTTGGGGCTTATTTTAGGAAACATCTATCAGAATTATCTTTAGAGGACATCGGTAAAATGTATGCACTAATCCAGAATGTTATTGTAATGGGTTATCTTTTCCATGCCCTTTTCATAGAGAAAGAGGTGCAGAACCCAAAAATTACTTCCACTGAACAACTCTATGAGAACTGGATACCATATATATACTCATCAGGTAGATCCTCAATGACTGAAAGAGCCAGAAATGCTCTATTTAACTTCTCAGCCCCTGCGTATAAAGAACTTAAAGAATTTATGTCCAGATGTAATTTTAAAGGTGGTGGATTCTTAGTGAGAGATAAAACAAACGACATAATACTATACTATGCTATCGGCGGTTTCATGTTGCGACGTAGTGAAGTAACGTAGCCATCAAACCATAAACCCGGAAAAAGATATTCCGGGCTATGGTACTGTATGAATATTAGCTATATAAGGAGAGAAGGCCATATGTGTATGCCGGAATGCATTGATTATGAGGGGCTCAAAGGATTTCTTGATGATTTATTTGGAGCAGGACCTGAGATATATAAGCTTCTGCCACCAAGGGGCAATAAGGTTCCTGTTAACGGCCTTATTATTTTCGACAGTAAGAAAAGGTTATCGTTAAAATACCCACCACTTAAACCTGTAATTTTTGAACTACTGCGGCATGAAATTATTGAATGGGTTATCGGACACAAAGACGAGTTTCCACATTTGATTAAAAGACTGGAAAATATGTGCGGAATCTTGGATGAAGAAGAGTAACAGAGTCAAGCAACTCACTTACTGGGACTCGAAAATGAGATTACGGTTTATGACAATGCTTGAATTAGGACCATTCTTGCTTGATGGGCACCGTTGTCTTAATGTTACAGGTGGTGTATAAATGCGATATTAAAATAAAGGCTTCATGAAATCCGGAAAATTGGGTCAATAAGGAGGAATAATGGTTGGAATAATTGTCCTCGCAGTATGTGTTTTTGCAGCTGTTAGATTATACGGAACTTACCTATTTGTTCCATCAATTATCAATGCAATTGCGAATTTATGGGGGTTAGGGATCCTTCACAATTTCAGGGATGATCCTGAAACTCCAAGAATTCCTGGCGGCATACACATTCTAACAACAATCATTGGTATTATCTTTCTTATTATATCATTTACCTTGCATTAGATAGTGACCCGGAATATCATTGTTGCATAGGGACACCCTTGCCACGAACCAACGGAAAGGAAAGATTGGTTGAAATACGGGACAGGCCTCGGTAGTGTAAACGCTGGGCAACAAGTTTAATGCGCTGTTCGGAAGTTTCGTTCTCCTGTTCTAAAGGCCCGTCCCTGGTTTTCGGCAAGTTATGTAGCCCGGCAACTCACTTGCAGGGACCCGGAAAATGAGTTTCCAGGCTACGATACTACGTTACTCAGGGAGGCAGGGAAAATGATTGATGACAGATACGACCATTTCATCGTGATCCCCTTCGTTTTTATTATTGCCGCCGGGATCTTCTCCATGAGCGGGTTTCCGTCCGCGTTAAATGCCGCGAGGGAAGCAGAGGTCAAATATAACTGCCACCAGATTCAGTTGGCTCTCGAAAGGTACGCCGTCGATAACGGCGGTACATATCCCGCCTACATCCTCGGCGGCGACAGGGACAGTTGGGATCCCGAGAGCGAACGTGGCTGCAATGTCGTGAAGGGCCGCGGCAGAACCGGTCTGCCTGCGGACCCGCTGATCGATGGCGGTTATCTCTTGTCCTACCCGCGCAATCCGTTTATCAATCCGGGCAGGGGAACATGTACGACCATATTCTGGACCGGCGGGACATACGAATTAGGATGGGGCGACCCGCGTTTCGGTTATGACGGTGAAATCATGGGTAACTGCCTGAATGACCCGTTGAATTTGTGGAAAGGTGGTAACTCTCATCCTGGCACAACGGGTTTCGGGAACACAATGCCGGACACCTGTGCCGCGGCGACCAGTTTCATCGGTATGGTCGATATGCACACCCCGATGAATCCGTTCTATTCAAAAGGCGGCATACCTCCATGGTCGAACACGGACCCCGGCGATTCCGAGGTTACCGGCTGGATGGGCGTATTCTGGCCAGGGCAGTTTTTCTATCGCGCAGGTGGTTCACCCTTACTTTTCAATGCCCCGATGGCGGGCATGGAACATTACGCCGGCGAGGAGAAATCAATCGATCAGGAGCTTGAACATACGATATGGGATTTCAAACCTGCGATCTTTGACCGCTATCTCCTCGGGGGGTATGGTTCCACGCAAACGAAGGGTATTGACTGCATACGTCTGACGCGCGAAAACGGTACAACCGCCAATAACATCCGTGGGTATCTGAACGAATTCTATGCAGTGCATCCCGATTACGGTTACAAGGTGCACCTGAGCACTCCCGAAGTGTTCGGCGGGGGCGAACGGGGAGTTCTGCCGACATTCCCGTATTATGATGCCGAGGGTGAATGGGTTTACGGCGCGCCGGACGGGTATCCCGATGGGATTATAATATTGTTGATCCCCGGTGGCGTGTATGATGAATATATTGAGACGGTTTCTGATATACGGGACAGGCCTCAGTAGTGTAGTCGATGGGCAACAAGCCTGGTACGCTGTTCGCAGGTCACGTTCTTCATTTCTAAAGGCCCGTCCCTGCTTCCTTACATTCCGGGTGTCACGCCCACTTCGAGTCTTCGAGAATGGGCGTGCCATTATAGATAAACGGATTGTGATGATAGCGAAGACACGCCCAAGACCGAAGACGGCCGTGGGCGTGACACCCGGATAAGAATAATACAACTTGAATTATGATATCCGGGTGGCACGGTCTGCGAGTCTTCGAGCTGACCGTGGTATC
>CBDVBS010000234.1:0-6253 GCA_965372275.1 uncultured bacterium
CCAGGGGACGTCTGCTGGGACGGCGGTTGATGGTGTTGTTCCTTCCCGGTTTAACGCGCGCTCCCGCCCAGAAAAAAATAAACACACGACTCGGTGAGGGTGATGTGGATATAGTCATCGGCACTCACAGGATTCTGAGCAAGGATGTGGTTTTCAAGGACCTCGGGCTGCTGGTGGTTGATGAAGAACAGAAGTTCGGCGTACGTCACAAGGAGAAGATCAAGAGCATGAAGGTCAATGTCGATGTGTTGACACTGACCGCGACTCCCATACCCCGGACGCTCTACATGTCCCTCGTCGGGTTGAGGGATATCTCGATAGTGGATACTCCCCCGCCTGACAGGCTTCCGGTGAAGACATACGTGCGGAAATATTCCGGGAACCTCATTAAGAACGTTATACTCGAAGAGATGTCCCGTAACGGGCAGGTATATTACCTGTACAACCGCGTCGAGACCATCGATAAAGTCCGCGAACGGTTAGGCAACATGGTTCCACAGGCCAAGATCGCCATCGGGCATGGCCAGATGGACGAGATCGCCCTTGAAAAAGTGATGATAGAATTCATGGGTGGTGAATATGATGTCCTTCTATGCACGACTATCATCGAAAGCGGACTGGATATTCCTAATGTAAACACCCTCATTGTCGAGAACGCCCAGAATTTCGGCCTGGCCCAGTTGCATCAACTCAGGGGACGCGTGGGACGTTCGGTAAGGCAGGCATACTCATACTTCATGTATCCCCCGGCGAAAGAACTGTCCGGGCTGGCCGTGAAAAGGCTTGAGGCGCTCACATCGTTCAGCCATTTAGGCGCCGGGTACGAGATTGCCAAACGCGATCTGGAATTACGCGGCGCGGGGAATATCCTCGGCGCGGAGCAGCATGGTTTCATAACACAGATCGGATTCGATCTTTATGCCCGCATGATGAACGAGGCTATCGAAGAAGTGAGTACCGGGGCGGAACCCGACCTGGAAAATGCCGGGAAGTCGAAGGAACCGGCGACCGTGCTCAATCTCCCGATATCAGGCAGGATTCCGGTTGATTATATTTTCGATTCGTCGGAGCGTTTTAATATCTATCGACGATTAGCGGGGATCGAAAGCGAGCAGGAACTCAAGCTCATCTCCGATGAATTCAGCGACAGGTTCGGTAAGTACCCGCCCGAGGTGGCAAATCTCCTGAAAATGGTCAGCCTTAAGGTTTATATGAAGGAGCTTGGGATACGTGAAGTATCCTATTCGATGGCGACCAAGGAGATGGACGCCATCTTCCCGAGGGAATTCGTAAGCAGCCACAAGTTCCAGCGAATATTGAATCTCGCGAAGCGGTCGGCCAAGCTGCGTCCGCTGTTGGATGGAATTCGGAAGAAATTCATCAAGTCACCGTCCGACCTTGTTAAAACCGTCCGGGAATACCTCGACGAGCTTAAGGCGTCCATCATCTGAATAATTTCCGTGTTTGCTTCTTCCCATATCTTAACCGCTTGAAAAAAGCCGGTTATTGGAATAAGATTATCGTTTGTGCATATACATTATGGTCAGGAGATAGTTGACATGAAAATTAGAAGTGCCTTTTTCATCTTTGTTCTCATCGTCTGTCTGCTTGGAAGCCTTGGCTGCTATATGCCCGAGGAGACCGATATAGCGGCGGAAGTTGGCGGCGTTATCATCACCAAGCAGGAGGTTGCGGATTACTTCATGACCAAGCAGTACGTGGTCGATGCAATCATATGGGAAAAAATAGTCATCCTCGAATGCAACGAGAGGGGTATATCCCTCGATGGGGATAAGTACGAGGGGATGATCAGTGGTGTGATCGAGCAGAATGGTGGAGCTGAAGTATTTGCGGAACAGCTCAGCAAGACCGGCAACACCCTGGAGGATGTTTACACTGCGATAAAAATGCAGATTCTCGACGGGCAATTGTTGGAGGATATTATCGGCGATCCTGCCGAGGAGGATATCCTGGGACTTTGGAATGAGAAAAAGGATGATTTAAAGAGAAGCCTCGCCACCCAGATGGAGAAGTCCGAGGCCGAAGTCACACTCGAAGACGCCCGTGAGAGCATTATCCAGGACTGGAAGGGCAGTAGATACCAGGAAGTTTCGATGACATTCAAGGATGACCTCAAAGCCAAGTGGGGAGTAAAGAACTATTATTCGGGTGAAGGCCTGGAATTGACTGAAGTAGTTGAAAAGATCGAGGAAGTTGTGCCCCTGAAGGGTTCAGGGGAGATTGAAGAACATGATGAAGCGGAACATGAGTAGGTTACCCGGCAGCCCCGGTAGTTTTGCCGCCAAGCATTATAATTGATATAGGGCGGTTATTACATCTTAAGGTTATACACATGTCTAATCCGAAATCGAGGATTGTTCGAGATATTCTTCTTATAGTATGTGTCATCGTACTGGCGATACTGGTTTATATATTCAGAAGCTCCCCTGAACCCGGGATAGATCTCGGTGATGACCTGGCCGGGGTGGAGCAGGCGCAATCCCGGATGCCCGTGGGCATGGGTGGTCATAGCATCGAGTTATTTCCGGAGAATGTTGAAGGTAATGTCGCCAAGGCGCTCGGGAATGATATCTCAAGGGCGGATCTGAACCGTAAGGCAAACAGGATACTCGGTCCGATGGCTTTCAAAATGGAAGAAATCCCTGACCGGGAGCGGATGGAAAATGATCTCTTGCTTCAGGCGCTGAACCAGATCCTGAGGGATATGGTTATTTTCGATGCCGCGGAGGAACACGGGTTGGATGTTGAGGAAATCGGCGAAAAGGCATTGGAAGAATGGTCGGAAGGATATGAATCCGCCGAAGCAAAATTGGCGGCGATCAGCCCGAAGGGGATCACCATCGATGACCAGAAGAGGCTACTCACCAAGGAAAGCGTTGAGAGGATCGTTATGGAAACCATAACACGGGAAATGACCGATGCAGGTGGCAGTGAAATAATTGAATATTTCTCTTCCTGGCTGACATCAAAGGTGTTCAACCTCGATATTGAATTTTATGATACTACGCTGGAGAGCGGGTGGACAGACTTTCTGGAACAACACACGACAATGAAGTCTGAAGAGGTTAGCGAGTAAATTCAATTTGTGTTCGGGTGGATAATAATCAGAACACAAAACAAATGAGTGGTTTGAAATACGAACCGTGTGGCGGAATTAGCCATGCGGTTGATTATATGAGGTAAAGGGACCGCTTCTGAATATGTGGAGGAGATACAATGAATAAGTGGATCTATACCGCTGATGAAGGGGACGCGACGATGAAGGACCTCCTTGGGGGGAAAGGTTCCAACCTGTGCCAGATGACGAAACTCGGGATCCCGGTACCGCCGGTCATCGTCGTCACAACCGAGGCATGCAATGAATACCTCGCCAAGGGCGGGGCTTTTCCAGGTGGGTTGAAGGAGCAACTCACCGAGGGGATAAAGTATCTCGAGGGGAAGATGGACAGGAAATTCGGCGACGTTGCCGATCCGTTGTTATTCTCGGTACGTTCAGGCGCGAAGATAAGCATGCCCGGGATGATGGACACCGTGCTGAACCTCGGCCTTAACGACGCCAATCTTAACGGGTTGATCGAGAAGAGCGGCAACAGGCGGTTCGCGCTGGACTGTTACCGGCGCCTGATACAGACATTCTCCGACGTAGCTCTACATATCGAACTCGACCTTTTCGAGGAAGCATTGGGGGAGATGAAGGACGCAAAGGGCATAATTGCCGATACGGATCTCGATGAAACCGATCTTCAGAAACTGATCGTGACATACAAGGAAATCGTCAAATCACAGTACGGCGATTTCCCGCAGGACCCTCGCGAACAGCTTGAAATGGCGATAAAGGCGGTTTTCGATTCGTGGAATATACCGAGAGCCAAATCATACCGCAAATTCGAAGGCATCCCGGATGACCTTGGCACCGCCGTGAATGTGCAGAGTATGGTCTTCGGCAACTTCGGTGAAAGCTCGGCGACAGGCGTGGCGTTCTCGCGTAACCCATCCGATGGCGAGAAGTCGGTTTACGGTGAATATCTTGTCAACGCCCAGGGTGAGGATGTGGTGGCGGGCATCAGGACGCCATTGAAGATCAGCGAGATGGAAATCCAGTTCCCCGAGTTGTATGCACAGTTCGCAAATATTTGCAATCAGCTTGAAGAATACTATAAGGATATGCAGGATATCGAATTCACGATTCAGGATAACATCCTGTACATTCTTCAGACCCGTAACGGCAAACGTACCGGGGCCTCGGCGGTGAAGATCGCGGTGGACCAGGTTAAAGAGGGATTGATAACCGAGAAGCAGGCGCTAATGCGGGTTGATCCGATATCACTCAACCAGTTGCTGCATCCCAGCGTCGATCCCATAGCCGAATACGATGTGCTGGCGAAAGGCCTTAACGCCAGTCCCGGGGCGGCGAAGGGGCCGATCGTATTCACTCCGGGTGACGCGGTTGCGGCGAGGGAGAGCGGTAAACCCGCGATACTCGTACGGGTGCAGACCACGCCTGACGATATCGACGGGATGGTAACGGCCGCTGGCGTCCTGACATCCCAGGGGGGGATGACTTCCCACGCCGCGGTTGTCGCGAGGGGAATGGGCAAGCCCTGCGTCGCGGGATGCGGCGCGATAGACGTGAATGTGAATGAGGGCTGGTTCATCGTCGGCGGGAAGACATTCAACAAGGGCGATGTGATAACGATCGACGGTTCATCAGGTCTGGTGATCGCCGGTGAAGTGAATCTGATCGAACCTGAAGTTACGAACGAATTCGCGGTGCTGCTCCAGTGGGCGGATGATACGCGCAGGTTGAAAGTGAGAACGAATGCCGACGACGGGCCATCTTCGGAGAAAGCGCGCGGTTTCGGAGCCGAGGGAATCGGGCTGACACGTACGGAACATATGTTCATGGGCGAACGCGCCGATGTGGTCGCGGAGTTGATCGTCACCCTCACGAGCCGCGCGGATGTTTTCAAGCAGGTTGGAGAGGGATTGGGGAAGATCGGCGGGGTCTACAAAGCCCGGGCGATTCGCATGAAGGAATTTTGGGCTGCCGGAAATACTACGGAAATCGTCATTGAGCTTGAAAAAATACTTGCCGGCGATCCGGGAGAACAGTCGGATATCGTCAAGCTGACACTGGCGAATCTGAATAAATCGATGGAACAGACGAACCGTATCGAAATAATTTTAGCTAAGCTCGGTGAATTGCAGAAGGATGATTTCATCGAGATATTCAGCGCGATGAACGGGCTTCCCGTCACGATACGCCTCATAGATCCGCCGCTTCATGAATTCATCCCGTCCGAGGAGAAGATAGCGAATAAGATCGCGGGGCTTGAGAAGGATGGCGGCAAAGAGGAAGAGATCATCCAGCTCCGAACACTCGACGAACTCCGCGGCAAGCTCCACGAGGAGAACCCGATGCTCGGCCTTCGCGGATGCCGCTTAGGCATACTCTACCCGGAAATAAATCGGATGCAGGTCAAGGCTATCCTTGAAGCGGCATTGGAAGTCGAAGCAAGGAACATGAAAGTGCTGCCCGAGATAATGATTCCCCTTGCGGCACACGTGAACGAGCTTACATTCATGAAGGAACTCACCACCGATGTGGCGAAGGAGGTCTTCGAAGCTGCCGGGAAGAAGATCGACTACAAGTTCGGCACGATGATAGAAATCCCGCGCGCGGCGCTTACCGCGTCTGAAATCGCCGGGGAGTCCGAATTCTTCAGTTTCGGCACAAACGACCTGAGCCAGATGTGCTATGGCATCTCGCGCGACGATGCCGAGAAGCATTTCCTGCAGTATTTCGTCGACAACAAAATACTGCCGCGAAATCCGTTCCAGGTGATTGATGAGAATGGTGTAGGGCGATTGATGGAGATAGCCATCGAGGGTGGACGTAAGACCCGTCCGGACATCAAGCTCGGTATCTGCGGCGAACACGGCGGCGACCCGGAATCGATAGATTTCTGCCATCGCGCGGGACTCGAATACGTGAGCTGTTCGCCATACCGCGTGCCGGTTGCGAGGCTTGCCGCGGCCCAGGCTGTGATAAGGGAGGAAGAGAAAACGGGGTAGTCTTTACTAATGCATCCCGGCATTCTGACCTTATGTAACCCGGCATTCTGATGCCGGGAAATCTTTTTATAGAGCGTATCTTTCAGACAACGCATAAAATATCTGGGTAGCGCGTATCTATAGGTCGCTCTGCGACCGATGATGCGCGCTTGTTGTA
>CBDVBS010000235.1:0-6237 GCA_965372275.1 uncultured bacterium
AAGTTAAACACCGCTATCAGCGAAGACGCTGAGGAGCGGTGGCACACGGATGATGGAAAAATAATGTAATCCGAACCACGACCGTACGGGAGTGGACACTCTGAACACGGGTAAACTCGAAGACTCGTTTATCCGTGGCACCAGGATCGGGCGGCAGTGACACACAGAAAAAACCGGCTTCAGAAAACGCTGCTTTAGAAAACCCGGCTTCAGAAAGCCGGGCTACAAACAGCCTGGTTACACTTTTTCTTTATCTCCCCCCGTTTACGGGGGGACTAAGGGGGGTCTTATCATTCCACATAAAACGTCCACGCCGATGGATATTTCACCGTCTTCGCGAATGCCTTTGTCATACCGATCCCACCCGTTGTTGCCGGGTCGCCGCTCGTCGCGGCGATTGTCCATGTCATCGAATCAACCCCCGCGTTCTTGAGTATCGCCAACCACGCGGGTGGCAGCGGGGCAGTGTCGGTGTTCTTCCACCAGAAATACATCGGGTCCAGACCCGGGAATCCCGTCACCTTGGCGATATACCAGGTATTGGTGCTATCGGCTGATACAACCTTGCTCCATGTGAATTCAGTCGATGCATCGACCGTGCTCATATTGGGCGGCGTCGAAAGTTCCGGGCGATCTTTATAAATGGTGCGCCACTCGGAGTAGTGTTTAACATCCGGGTATGCATAGATATATATTGCCCATTCCCATGTGCCGTACTTCGCCAACTTATCGACCATAAACGCAGGCAGGGTCAGGTGGTTCTGCACGATGGGTATGTTTGAGAACGGCGGGTAGGGCGCGCCGTTGTATTTCACTTCGATGTAATACTTGCCGTCGTATCCGGGGTTTCCAAACCAACTGAACTCCAGCGGGCTCCACACTTCGTAATGATATCCATCAGCCGGGCCGGTGAGCGGTGGGGCAAGATTGGGCGCGGTTATTTCGATATGAACCGAGTCATTCCCGCCGTTCGACTCTATCGCCATGTCATATTCATAGTCTCCCGGCTCCAAACCCGCACGGTCAACATCGATCTTCACGATTTCCAGATCGGAAGTGTCAACATGACCGGAGTATTTATCGGGATTCATCCACTCGGGCATACCGGCGAGGGAAATGTTCCAGTCGAGCATACTTCCGGCGTCGCCGATATTGGTGATGATTATCTGCAACTGGTCGATGGTTTCGCCGAAGTCGAGGTTATGCAGGTTCACTTCGAGAAGGGGATTCACGGCAGGGACCGTCATATCGATCGGGATAACCATCTCCCCGCCGTCGGAGGTGAAATACATATCGTAATGGTAATCCCCCGATGTATAACCCGTCCTGTCGCAGAAGACATCGATCTCATCCTCGGGATTCGCGTCGGTGATCTTGCCGATCTGCATATCGGTGCTGAGCCATTCGGGGAATTCGTGCGGTGGAGCCACGGCTATCTGCCAGTTCATCTCGCCCTCTCCGGCGTTGGATACCGTCAGGGTCTTCTTGATGGCTGTTTCACCGAAATCGAGGCTTTCGGGTTGGATATCCAAAATGGTGTTATAAACCATCATGCTCACGTGAACCGTATCGTTGCCGCCGTTGGATGTAACCTCGATGTCGTGCGAATATTCACCCGGATCGATTCCGTCCCTGTCAACATAGACTGCTACCGTATCGGTTTCGGTCTTCGTGTTGCCGTCGTTATCATCGACACTCAACCAGTCCGGGAAACCGGACATATCAAATCTCCACGCCATGATACCCATGCCGTGGTTCTCGATGCTGAATTGATCCTGGGTATCATATCCGCCGAAATCAAGGCTGAGAGGATCGACATAGAGGATCGGATCGGGCACCGTCATCGACACGTGCACAACTTCATCCCCGCCGTTGGATGTGAACTCCAGGTCATGGGTATATACACTCGACACCAGGTCGGCTCGTGAAACCGTCACAGTGATACTGTCGCTTTCCTCGGTCTCTAAAACCACACCTGAATCGATGTTGGTCTGCAACCATTCCGGATATTCCTTCGGCGGGTCGTTGTCAATCAGCCAGTCGAGATTGCCGTTGTTGTCATTGGATACCGTGATCTCCAGCTCAATGAATGTCTCGCCGAAATCGAGGTTCAACGGATCGACATTGAGTTGCGGGTCGGGAACCACCATTATCACGTGTACGGTTTCATTACCTGCGTCGGATGTTACCTGGATATCATGGTCATAGGGGCCAGGAGGAAAGCCGTCCCTGTCCACGGTAACCTCCACAATATCCGTCTCTTCCTGCGTTGTATCACCGGTATTGTCTATACTCAACCATCCGGGGAAACCGGAGTCATCGATACTCCAGGTCAGCGTCTCGCCGCCGATATTATCCACGTTGAATGTATCGACATCCACAAGTGTTCCGAAATCGAGTTCCAACGGGTCAACATCCAGCAACGGGGGTGGTTCCTGCACCGTGATATCTGCCGATGTTGTCCCGGTGAATGTCATGCCGTAGGCGGACGCTTGGGTGTCGACCTCGATATGCTTCGGCGTGCTTGAATAGGAACTCAGCTTAACGTGCCATGTAAATACATGATCCTCGCCGGGATTCAAAAGCGTCGGTCCGGCCTGGGTGGCGGTTGATCCGTTTTCGAACGTCATGTTGGTATCGAGATCGAGTGTCGCCTCGACATCACGCAGCTTCAAATCGCCGTCATTCGTAACTGTCGCTTCAATGTCAAACTCGACGCCCACTTCTATAGGTTCGGGATAAACAAGATCGGGATCGAAGTTTCCTTCGTCCAACGGGGCGCTCAATGTGCCGCCGGTTGCGGCTAAGGCATAATCCCAGTAAGAGGAAATGGTCGTTGGAAGGCTTTGGACTTTCAATTTATAAATGACATCGCTGGTCGTGCCGCTTGCGAGGTATCTCTTGTTGTCACGCAATTTATTCTCGCTGTCGATCAGCCCGCCGGTTACGTCGTTGTACACATAGAGGTCCATGTCGGGATACCAGTTGGCGTATTGAGTGCAATGCCTGTCCCACAACGCTAAAACATGGTCATTCGCCGACTGCCCGGTGTGCCTGAAAAGAACGATATCACCCTGCTGCACGGTTCCGGTATTGATGTTACCGAGATTCAGTAATACGTTATTCAGGTTTACATACCCGAAACCCGTATAGTTGTCCGGTCCATCCGTGCCGGGACCGCTGGAGCTTCCGTTCCAGTCATCGGCGGTCACCATGAGGATGACCCGCGCTTCGAGCGAACTTACCAGCCCCGCATCCATCACAAGCGCGGCTGCCCCGGCGATATGCGGCGCCGACATGCTCGTGCCGCTCATTTCGGCGAAATTCTGATGTGTTTCCCACTTGTAATAACACGACTTTATCTTGGTACCAGGCGCGGCGATGTCGGGTTTCACGCGGTATTCACCGTTTGATGTCGTGCCCGGACCTATCCTGCTTCCGCTGCTGATGGCATCATCCGTTCTATACGTAGAGTTGTTATCATCCATGTTGGCTACGGCCATGACATTGAACGCATCCGATGGCATCGTGATGTTATCGTCATCCTCGCAGACGCCATTACCCTGGTTACCCGCCGAGCATGCGAAGAACTGCCCGTAGACATAGGTGTATGCATCGAAATATCTCGATGTCGGGTAATTGCCGTCGCGCACACAGTTTGTATTTGGCCCCATCGCCCAACTGAAGTTGATTATCTCGGCTTTATCCGATACCGTTCCCCCCATTCCACCCCATTCGAATGAATCGACAAACCAGTCCCAGTAGTACGGAGAGCAAATCTTGCCGTTGTATAACTTGTCGAGGCTGTATGCCACACCCCTGAGATTGACATCCCCGCTGGTCACGATGCCGGCGAGATGCGTGCCATGGCCGGTATCATCATCGATATCGCATCCGCTGAACGCCTTCTGTGTTTCCGCGGTAAGTTTGCCGACAAGTGCCGGGTGGCTGTCATCTATACCCGTATCGGTTATCTGGACATCGATCGCCCCGCCGGTGTATCCCGCGCCCCACATATCATTGGCGTTAATGCCCGGGGTTGAGTGGTTAAGCTGCGGTACGCCCACGAAGCTCTGCTGTATATATTCAATCGAATCCAGCTCCGCCAACTCCGGAAGACGACTGACTTTCGCCACGATAAAGATACAATTCAAGAGGTAGTCACCGGATATATATTCGGTTTCGGCCACACCTGCAACCTGGCTGACGGCGTAATCCTGCAGCGGTGCGATCTCCGCCTCTATCTCGTGCCGGGCGTATTCCGCCCTTTGCTCCCTGAGTCTTTCCAGCCTGAGAACCATCCATTCGATGGAGCTTCGATCAGCACCGTGTTCGGCAAGTATCGATTTGAATCGTGATACCGCCCACTGGTCACCATTGACGAATGCATAATAATTCTCGTTGGCAAATTCCGACAACTCCGGCTGTGCGCTCCGGTAAAGCGCATGTATCTGCCCGCTGATTTCGGCAATTTCGGGATACGCCGCGTCGGCGGATTCCTTGGCGCGCACTAAGTAGCCTACCGGTGAATTCGCAACATACGCGATGACGCGGACATAATCATTCCGCGTGAGAGGGTTGCTGACCAGGTCCATGAGTTCATAGCTAAGTTTGCCGGAATCATCCTTGATGATCTCACCAGGGGCGTCAATAACCTGGAGGATTACGTGCCCCCACAATGCCATGCCGTCACTGGTTGCCTTGACGGGACATGCAATGAGATCACCGGATGGGTTGCTGAAACCATACAGCCCACGAATCCCATACCCCTCAGCATCCTGTAACCCACGAATCCCATTTCGTGGGTCACTATCACTAACCAACTCGCCACGAAAAGCCGCATCTATAACCATAAGCCCGGTGCCGGGCAAAATTCCCAATTCACCATTCCATAGATTATTAAACGGGTCCAGTTCAAGGTAGATATCCTCAGTTGCGCCTATTGCCGTGATCACAATCTCCACCGAATTGACATTCTCCTGCCAGTCCAGCACACCGATCGCGACCGAGTTATTGCTATACGAAAAATCGCTGAAACCGTACGGCTCCATGCAATTCGACGGATAGCTCGCATCGATGATGAGCTTCAATTTCCGGAACTCGGGGTTGGGTGGAAAATGGAGTTCACCGCGCTCTGTGTATGATTCCCCCGGGCCGAACGCGCGTCGGGGTTGATCCTCCGCGAAGGCAAGGAATGTGTTGAGGCTGACGTTGCCGATGTCATCCTGCAATGCAGTCGCGCCATCGGCATTCACAAGGTAATACTCCTCGTCATCGGCGGCGATTATCGCCCTGACATCATACCCGCAAATATTCGCGGACGGGTTTTTCAACGCCAGGTCGAACTTGATGATACTGCTCTCGGCATCAAGCCCGGCGAACTTCAGGGTGATATTACCCTTGAGGATATCCCCGGATACGAGGTTCGATGTATTGTAGTGGGACGATGACTGGTGAGACGGCGTCAGGTCGAACTGCTTAGTCGCCGGATCGATACCGATTTCGAACATGCCCCAGGGGGTTCGTGCTTCGGTGGATGCAGTCGATTTATCATCGATGTATATTCCCCCGTCATCACCCGTGGCAGGCATGACTGGAGAACCCCCACCTGAACATCCTATAAGCAGGGCTGAAAATAGTGACAAAAAAATAAAGAGACAAAAACGCATCCCTTTACCTCGCTTTGGTAATATGCTGACCAGGCCGACAGCCTGAACTATCGTCAGTAAAATAATTATAATGGAAATGGCGTCCATCTTCAAGGCGCATATCGTTTCTATCGCTTATGAGCGTATCATCGAAAGCAGCATCTTGAACCGTTTCCCGGCTTTCAGGCCATGCAACGAGCCTGCGGGCATGATAATAGCCTCGCCGGCGATCAGCGTATAAATTTCCCCTGACAGGTTGATAATCGCTTCGCCATCGATAATTTGCACAAGCGCATCAAACGGCGCGGTATGTTCGCTCAATTCCTGACCGGCGTCGAATGCGAACATTGTAAGATTGCCGGTCTCCTTCTTAATGATCTGGCGGCTTACGATCGAACCATCCTGGTAGGCAACCAGTTCATCCATCCGCAACGGCCGACCCATTATTTCCTCGGTATTCATGTTGTCAGTCATCCTGACCTCCTGATGTCAAAGTTTGTATCCTCCCCCCTGGTCCTTACATCATCCCTCTACCAATCAATCCCCGCCTGCTCTTCCTTGAGCTTGTTGATTCGGGTTATATCCTGGG
>CBDVBS010000236.1:0-6200 GCA_965372275.1 uncultured bacterium
GAGCACCGCTATCAGCGAAGACGCTGAGTAGCGGTGGCACACGGATGGAGTAGCACCGGCACACAATTAATTCACGCGTCATTCCGAATGAATTCTTTTTCATCAGCCACACATACTCCCCTTATGATAAAATAGTTATCCTAAACATGAATCGACACGGAGGTTTTTAATTATGGGAAAACCATCAGCGGATTTCGGGGTCTTTGGCGGCTCTGGATTCTATTCACTTTTAGAGAATTGTGAAGAGCACAAGATCGAGACTCCCTACGGAACACCATCGGATCCTGTAACGATCGGCACCGTTGCCAACCGGCGGGTGGCTTTCCTGGCCCGTCATGGCAGGAGCCACGATTACCCGCCTCACATGATTAATTACCGGGCCAACATCTGGGCGATGAAGGAACTCGGAGTGAAACGTATTATCGGGCCGTGCGCAACCGGCAGCCTTCAGACTGATGTTAAACGCGGTGATTTCGTGATATGCGACCAGTTCGTCGATCGTACATCGGGACGGACCGGCACCTTCTACGACGGCCCCATCACGACACACATTGCATGCGCGGAACCCTACTGCCCACAGCTTCGAAAGATCGCGGTTGACGCCGGGAAATCGCTTACGTTGCCGGTACACGACGGAGGAACAGTCGTAGTGATCGAGGGACCGCGCTTCAGCACCAAATCCGAGAGCAAGTGGTTCTCGGCACAGGGCTGGGAGGTCATCAACATGACACAGTATCCGGAAGTGGTGCTCGCAAGGGAACTGGAGATGTGTTATATGAATATCAGCCTTATTACGGACTACGATGCCGGCGTCGAAGGCGACCCGGATATAAAGGCGGTAACTCACGAAGACGTTATCAAAGCATTTACTGAAAATAACGAAAAATTGAAAAATCTGATCCTGAAGATAATCGAGAATATCCCGCAGCAATTCGAGTGCGATTGTCAGAACGCTCTCGATGGGGCAAGATTCGGATAAATTGGAGTGGTGGAAATGAGAACGAGGGTCATCTTGTTGGTATTGGCATGTTTCACGGCGGGAGCGGTAATCCTGCCGCTCAACTCGATCGCTCAGCCTGAGGGTTTTGAATTATGGAGCGACGGGGAATTCGGTATCTCGATCACTTATCCCGAAACGTGGACAATCGATGAAAGGCCGGAAACCATCAATGTGCCGTGCATCGTCGAAGCACCGTTCAGTGAATTCGTCGATTATGATTCCTTCGGCGCATTCGTGATGCCGGTCTATATCGGTGAAGGATATTTCGATTCCGTATCTGACCTTGCCGATGTCTGGCTGGGAACCGTTAATGATGACTGGAAAAAAGTCGAGTCCCTCGGGCGGGAGATGTTCGTCACACACCAGGGGTTCCCCGTTGTGCAATTGAGCTACTACATCATGGATCAGGAAGACAACCGCATTGACTGGCTTGTATGGTTGATCCTGACGGAAACGAACAAGAAAGCCTGGGTAGTTGGATATTGTTCCAGGAAATACTTTGATGAAAACCGCTCGGCAGCATTAGGTATAATCTCAACCGCTGAATTCACCGATTAACAGGACTTTCATGCTTGTGCCGGCGATCCGGGTAAATTGTCCTTTACCACCGGAAAAGCCTTATTTACGGTCATGTTTGCTGGGTTACGCTTGACAAGTTAGCCTTATGATAGTATTCTATTAATAGTTTATTAAAAGGGGTGTGAGGGGACACCCTAACATCAAAACTTGGAGGTAGACATGCAGAAGTATGTAGTATTTAGCATCTTGTTAATGCTGATGTTTTTTGCGTTGCCATCGTATGTTCAAGCTGACTGCGACGACGATTGTTGTATTATGGACTATGACAACAAGACGATCGTTAAGAGAAATGGAAGAGCCTCTTTTAATTGTCCTGGTGGAGGTATATGTTATTACCAAGTTACAAAGTATTCTGTTGCGGATGTAGATGAAGATGATTGTACTGATAGTCCATATTGTGAAATGTTAATAGCGATGCATTTTTTACTTCCTCCTGAGGGAACTTGGATCATTTGGCCGTTCCCGT
This sequence comes from uncultured bacterium, assembly GCA_965372275.1. GTDB lineage: Bacteria > JAJVIF01 > JAJVIF01 > JAPKYR01 > CAZSPL01 > CBDVBS01. Next base: position 2,046 of record CBDVBS010000236.1, read on the forward strand.
GGCCTGATTATGACTGGTGTAATACAGAACTCGTGGTAGCCGCTAACTGCTATGATTCAGTATCTAAGACAGCGAATTATTATGAATTGGATCACTGCACAGAGACTTGTGACCCAGAATTGGAAGACGAGTATTATTCTGCCACGGTAACGCAATCCTGTTGCGGATGATAATATTAATGGAGGTATTGAAATGACATTCAATAAAAACATGATATGGATAATGCTTATAGTGCTGCTTTCTTTATTGGTAGGATGTGGTGATGAAAAAAGTCCAAATCAGCCAACTACGGATAACGGCAGCGCGAATGAAGTTAGAACACCAGCAAATGTGAAACCTGAAGAAGACACACTGAGGTCCGAGATTGGCCGAGTAGCTGTGTTCAGACATCAGCTTAAATATTTCTACAATTATTACGGCCGTGTCCCATCTTCATTTGAGGAATGGCGTGATTCGGGTTTTTTGATCTTCACGCCCTGGTCGGGAAGTCCCGTAAAGCCGTCACCGCATACAACCAAATCACCCCTATCCGAGAGCGACCCGCTGGGCACATTTCATTATGAAGCTCTTGGCCCAAAAGAGTTTAAGCTGGAATTAGTACGCGAGTTTGACGGCGAGAGAATGGTGGTGACATATCAAAAGGACTTCAAGGAGTGGGAAGCCAACCCGATGGCTCCGATAAAGCCGGGCCAGACATATATGGAAGCTAAAGCCGACGCTTACTGGGAGTTGCTCGATATCATCTGGGTAAGATATAATCCTGATGCTGGTAACCTTCCAACGTCCCTTCTGGATATGATCGATGGCTATGTCAGTCTGGTCCCTGAGGGCTTTAGTATTCCCGAAGGAGTTAATGCAAAGGGTGATTTTGAATTTGGCATAGACCTTACAAATGGTTATCAGTATTCAATACAGAATCTGCAACGGAGCATGTTCGCCAGAGGGGAAGTGATCAGTTATGGAATGGAAATGGAAGAATCGTTCAACAGCGTCAGCGATAACAGGCTTGTTCTATTCTCATCCGATTTGCTGAAAGCCGGTTATCCTGAATTAACGGAATAGTAATCCGGCAGATGTTAATTCAACAAAAAGCTGTAATGGTAATTGCACCCGGTATCCTGATGCCGGGTTTTCTGTTTGGCGCTGCAATTATCCGATTTCACCTTTACCAAAGACGGATATTTCGCTATAATTTGTAGTCAACCCTAAAACTGGGATATTACCCGGGAGGTTCATGATATGTCACGTGATCTCAGGTCTGTAAATTATATCCTCTTACTCGTATCTCTTGCGATAATCGCCGGCTCGTGCAGCGGCGGGAATTTTGTGATATCGCCAGGGCTGGATCTAAGTCTCCCGAGCCAGAGAGCAACAAACACACAGGCGTCTCACCAGTGCTGGGGTCTCTACGATATTTTTATAAGCGCCGATCGCACCGATTGGGATATCGTACCGAGACGAGCCGGCATGTCACACCTGAACATCGTTCCGCTGCTTGAGGGGGAAGTCGATTCCCTGACAATCCCCGAAGACGGGATCGAATTCGGTGAGGAGTACATTTCAGCCACCGTGCAGATACAGCATCCCCTGCAATCCATCCCAGGTGTCTTCGAAGCAAGTTTTTTCACGGGGTTTGATGTTAAGGGAATCATAATGTTCCCGGGATCAAAAACGTTCCCGGCTACCGGGGTTGTCACCCAGAGTATTCAGGGCGGGGACGGAAGGGTGCTCAATCCCCACGGTTATACACGATGGTGGAACCCGTTGGAATTCTCGGAAGGAGCGTTTTTGGAAGCCTATGTAGAAGGGGAAATGGCTCTCTTCCCCGGTGCATCCGACATGATAAACGCCACGGTCCATCCGTACAGGAATATCTACCCCGGCCAGAAACGACACTCTTTCAAACCCGAGACAAACCAGGGTGCGCCTAATATTGCCCAAACAACATACCATCTCACCCTTCCGGAAATGGGTGAGCCGTTCGCGCTGATGTATGCAATCGACGCATCCTATGGAACACCGACTTTCAAGCCGCCCAATATTCCCGAACCGAAGTACAAGCTGGATGAATTCCCGATGACGGCCAACCAGCCCGAACCGTACTTCGTGCAGGTATCCACGGTGGACAACCATATGTGGGCCGACGGTGAGTATCTGGGCGGCGGTTACTGCTACATTGAAATCGAGGTCTTCGACTGGCAGGACCCCCGATGGTTCTTCGATACCCCCGACGATAACAGTGGAATTAGAAGACCGTTCATCGAAATCCCGGAGCTGTTCGAGGGTGCAACTAAATTCGACTTTATGGAAGGTTTCCCTGAAGCGGTCGCCCACACCGAGACCTCGGTGGAAGTCTCAGCCGGTCTCTTGCCGGAAGGATTCCTCATCATTAACGGGATTGTGGCCAAATATGATGAGACCAATGCCGCGAATACAAGCTTCGAAAATGCCGAGGATATAGCAAACGACCTGAACGACGTTGATGAACTCGATGTTATCTTCACCGACATTAAAGATGATGATTCCGGGTACTTCCGCATCGAGTCCAAGGACGGCGGGGTATGGCACTCCATCAAGATTCAAGACACGCCAAACCTGCCCATGCTCGGACTCACATCAATGAGTGACGCTGAGTATATTGAAGAGGATGACATATATTATTACTTCATAGATAACGGCGTGGCATCAACCATGTGGTCGGTAACCATCGCCAACGAATTAACCGTGGTCCCGGGTGAATACCAGGTTCTAATAGGCTGCCCTGACTACTTCAAGGATCCACTCTTCCCAAGTGAGGATCAATGGCCGACGACCTACTGGATGATGACGCTGGAGGTCGTGGAATCCATACCCTACCTTTGTTTTGAATATTCTACTGTTCACACGAATTATATCGGCACAACGGTTCTCGCCAACGGGTCGCCGGAATATCGCGCCGATTGCGATTTCATCGGCTATCCACCTTCGGTACACTACGGGAAACTCCTGTTCAACAAGGGGACACAACTGCCGAATGGAATTCAGGAAATCGCGGTGATCGACGCGGATTCCCCGGGTGTTATCTCTGCCAACACGATTATCACCATAGATGATGACAAGAAGGGCATTCCCCTGATACTTCAGGAGGATGATCACAGCGGCAATATAATTGTCGTGAACCATATATTCCAGGACAATATCCTCGTCTTCGATTACCAGGGCAATTTCCTCAACAATTTCGACCACTACGGCGAGGGTGATAACGGATTGAATTCACCCGTAGCGTTGGACTTCGATGAACAGGGCGGACTGTGGATAGTAAGCCATCGCGGAAGCACCGGGCCGGAGTTGAGGCACTGGCTTTGGGGCGGCGGCGGGACCTATCTCAACGCGCCCAACGACCTCGTCGACCTCGCCCCGATCTTCGGTACCGGCAAGACGATCATCGATATTGCGGTGATGCCGTCCACGGGTTATCTGTACGTCTTCTCGAACGAGGACATGGGTCATATCGAAGTGTTCGATTATACGCAGACACCCCCCGCAATTATCGAGGACCTGTCAATCGTTGGTGTCTTTGGTACCCCCATCACGCCCGTGAATTACCCGGGACTGCGTATCTGCGGAGGAGGCGATCTGCTGATCGATCATAGTGAATCAGACCTTGAAGGCTGCCGGATTATCGCCGCCGCGAACCTGACAAGCGGCCCGTTAGCCCTTCAGAAGTTCGACTCGTTCGCCAACAAACTTGATATAGCCTACCTCCCGTTCACTTACGGGGCGTTATGCTTAGCGTTGAATAACGACCCGGTAATCGACAAACGCAACCTGATCGTTTTCCCGATTTCGATGACCAACAACTTCCTGGTGTACGCGCCACCATTAGCCTGGTGAGCAAGATAACAATGATCAACACAACGGTCCCGAAAGGGACCGTTTTTTCGTCATAAGCAAGACAATATGAATATTGAAATCCGGGATAGTCCGCATGGACACTTGAGATACTACTGTCCTGATGGCACGGTCTGACGAGTCTTCGAGGGCTGACCGTGGGAACATCAACAGAACAGCATGCCGGGATTATCCCTGTATGGTATCACTGTAAGGTAACCTTAAGGTAACTGCTATCAATGGCACATTTTTAAGGCTTTGCTTGGCCTGATTGACGCGTTCACC
>CBDVBS010000237.1:0-6181 GCA_965372275.1 uncultured bacterium
GTCTTTGCGAGGAGAATACCGATGAATGCGCCAATTATGTACCCGATGTATGAGCCGATCGTCTTGCCCCAGGTTTCACGGTTACGGATGATGAATACAACACCGAATATCCCCGCGCCTCCCATGAAGAGCATCGCGATGAATCGCTTCAGGGCAACCGAGTCCTCGCAGAATGGAGTCGGGATAAGTGTAAGCAGGTGGCCGAGGATGGTATATACGGGATACCCCGGCGGATGCGGGATCCATCGTTTGCAGCAGGCCGTTATGAAATCACCGGCATCACCGACGTACACGGTCGGGCAGAGTGTCGCGATGTACAATATCCCCGCCGCAAGGATGAACATGAAGCTCATTGGGCTCATCCCCGGCACACCCGGTTGCTTCGGTGCGGGATCAACCGGTTCGATGTCAGTGTCTATTGACGGATTATTGTGCTCTTCCATCATTCGCTTCTTTCGTCAACTTCTTGCACCGTCTGATCGGCAACATTTTCTTCAACGACTTCTTCAGGCGGTTCTTCAATACCGAGTATCCTCTTCAGATTCAGGCTGTCAGGACGGTGTTGAATTGTTTCCCGGGCAATCGCAATAGCTTCATCTTCATCGCCCATCGCGAACATGCATACTGCCAGACCTTCCTTCGCCCGCCAATCTTCCGGGTCGAACTCAAGGACGATTTCATAGAACAACATTGCCTTCTCGAAGTTTTTCGCATTGATGAGGATGTTCACCATGTCGTTGAGGAAATCCGGGTTTGCATCGAGGAACAGTTTGACTATCACCCGCATATTGTCCATTTCATTCTTCAAAGCTGATACATATCCGAAATGCCAGTAAGCTTTCGCCGCGTTGGGATTCCTGGCGACTTCCAGCTTGATCGCAATTCTTGCATCCCTGTCAAGCACATCCCCGGAATACCCGGTGGTCTTCCTGATAAGCACCAGCGCTTTCTCCTCGGCGGTGTCATAATCCTCCGTATCTACGTCTTCGCCCATCATGGCTTCTATCAATTCGAAGTCGAGATATTCGGCCGTATCTTCCGAGTATATTTCTCTTCCCAACTTCAACCCTTCCGTGGGGTTAAGACGAAGGTACCTGTTTGCCAGGTACGGGTCGCGTTGCGGGAATTCAATGTTATTCGCGACAGCGTATTCGAGAAGCTCCACGGTGCCCGTCTGCCGTGTCATGTAGCTGCTGACGGCAATTTCCGGAATGAAATCATCGGGTGATTTTCCGTACGCCTCGCTCACGCGATACGCCCTGTAGAGGAAGTTCCAGCTCAGCAGGAACTCGGAACGTGAGAAGTAGAATTTGCCGTAATTTACCGCTTTATGCCTGTAACGTTCTATATAGGGGATCTCCGCCGGTTCGATCTTTACGGCCTCAAGTGTGCGCACCAAACCGTCGATATCGAACAACTCCCAGATTTCCGCTTCCCTGCCGGGATTCGAGAAACGAATACCCTCATCACCGGGAGCCGCCCATGATGCAGAATCGGGTACGGCTTCGTAGATGAGTCCGACGTGCTCCATATGCACACCAGCGAGACTCCTGAGAAGGTTTCGTACAGTCTCTGAAGGAAGAGAGGTCATATAAACCCGACGACCAGCACTTATATCCTGGTTGACAATACTCGCATAACTTTCGTCGGCTGTAAGTTCTTCACCGGAACCTTCAACGACAACATATGTGTCATTAACGCGTCGAACCCGAACATCAACAGGGGAACCGTCGCTGTTTCTGAACGGTTTCTCAACATCAATAACATACCTGAACGGGTAGTATTCATCACCTATCGTGTAAATGGTGGATGGGGACATGGTTTCCGACGGGCTGCCATGAGCCGTTAATCCCAACAATGAGTCGTTAACCATATGATCGACGAAAACATGCTGTTTCATATCAGCCGCGCCAAGGTGGAACAGCATAAGGAGAACCGGGAAAGCGAGATAGAATCCTGAAAGAAACGCGGGGGCTTTCTCCTTGGGGATGAACGATTCCTCACCTACAAACTGGTCTGTGCTCAATAATCTGTCATATGCGCCATCAAGCGCCGCTAAAAAACCAAACCCAAACAGGGGGAGAAGCGGCGGGATCAGCTCTGAAACCAACATGTCAATCCTGGGCATTCCAAGCGGGCTTCCCTTTGTAAGAAAACACATACCGGCAAATACGGTTGCTATAGATACTGCAATTCCCCAGCCCAGGTTTCTTCTCTTCAGAATAAGGTAGATCAGTCCGCCAACCGTGAAGAAGAAGAATATCGGTCCCCATTCATTCCACACACCTTTTATGAGATTCAGCGCGATATCACCCGAGGTAACAAGATCACCCGCGGCATATTCGACGCCGATATCTTCAGGCGTACGGTTGAAATATACCTGTCGCGTGGCATATTTCCACAGCTCTCCGGCATTGTTGATCTCCGGTGAACCATGCCCTGTATGTGATAGCGGGATAAGAAGCAGGTAGAATAGCAGCCCGATGATAAAGCCTGCTGAAGCCCCTCCTATTGCACTGCCTGGGGATTTAATGTCTTTGTTCAAGATAAAATAAACAAACAGCCCGGGCAGCATCAATATAATGCTCTGATGGCAAGCGAAACCCAGCCCGAATACCAATCCGAACAGAAGGAAGCCCTTGAAATCCGGACGCATACCTCCATCGGTGAGCTTCAGCGCGATTAGCCAGACCAGGGCGATGAAGAACATCAATAGCGTGTAAACTTCGGCGATTGAGCTGAGTCTCCAAAAGATTGAACCGAACCCGATAAGCATTGCCGCTGATGCAGCCGCGAATGGGTATTTGGTCAATCTCATAAAGCAGAAATACATCACCAGGCAGGCCAAGGCGCCGAAGACCGCGCTGAAGAGGTTCGCTTCAAATGCCCCGTTTCCCAACGGCAGGCGCGTGAAGAAATAACCTAAGATGGTATATAACGGGTATCCCGGTGGATGAGCGAGAGTGGGAAGTTGAATGACCGCCGCGAATTCGGATGAATCGTGCGCGAAGATCACCGGGCACAATGTTCTCAGGTAAAGCAGGAATGGTACAAATGCTGTAACCAGGGGCCATATGAAAGCAGAAGATATTTTCATCAAATCACCATTGAACTGATTTCTCCCGCCCGCTACATTTAAATCGGAACCCGCTGCTATGTTCAATCCGTTTTACTTTCGATCTTTTCGAGCAAATTCCTCGCTTCAGGATCACCCGGGTCAAGTTCGATAGTCTTTTTACATTCGATGAGGGCTTTCTCGAATTTCCCGGTCGCATAATAGAATTCCGCAGCCGCCCTGTGGAATCCCGGGAAATCATCGCCTATCCTCAACAATTCGTTGACATATGCTTCGGCCTTGCTTACATCCCCCATTTGCAAAAGCAGGTGAGCCATGAAGTCCAGGCCATCTATGAAGTAAGGGTCGATCTGCAGACAAATCTTGCAAAATTCGTATGCTTCGTTCTTCATACCGTAAATCAATGCCCAATTCGCATGGCTGAAAAGGTTATCGCGGTAGCGCCTGACCATGAATTCGTCCCGATCACGTCTGCCGGGTGAATCTACAAAATTCACCAACTGCATATCCTGCTGTTTAAAAACTTCCTGCCAGAATGAAAGACTATCCGCTGTGATCTTTTCCTTGTTCAGGAGATCCTCATCAGTGAATACCTTATAAACAGCATTGTAGGGACGTATGGGGAAAACAATCCCGTTAATGTCTATATTCACTCTCCATTTTCCATAGGAAGCAAGATAGATATATTTCCCTTCCATCGCGTTTATTATGATGAACTCATTAAGAGCATCTTCCGGTGTCAGCCATTCCTTTCCATCGGCTGGAATGCTGAACAGTACCCTCGGAGCATCTTCCATCGCCAGTTCGTCGTTGTACCAGCCGAGCCATACGTCCCCCCCGCTGCCCGGCATTCCGGGGAACGGCACGAGCGGATAGACCGGGGCTATCTCCCCTTTCACTTTTTCGAGAAACCACAGGAGGAACAGGTCATCGCTGTTGACAAGCAGTATGCTCCGTCCGGGTTCATGAATGCTCGACACAATTGTTTTCGAATAATCGAGAGCGAGTGTATCCATGCTGCGGTCGTTCGTCTTGTAGTTCACCGAAAGGAGCATCAACGGAGCGGCAAGGATTATTAGGATCAACAGAACGCCAAAGATCCTGTATTTTTTCAGCTTGAATACATCGCCGAATATAAGCAGCCATTCCTTAACTCCGACGGCGATGAATATTGAGAATGCGAGCAGCGCCTGGAGGTAATAGACATCGATCTTGAATAGCTGGTTCGATGGAGGTTGTGTGATTGCGACAATCACTATTATATTAAGCAGGATATACAGCACAAGGGCACGCGCAAATCGCCAACCGGTTTTCATGCTTATGTATATTCCCCACAATCCGAACAGGAAGAACACGGGACTCAGGAATTCATATATCCACAAACCCTTGGTCCATGGCCAGATGTCACCGGTGAATCCCGGGAAAGGATTGAACAGGTAGTTCAGGTGTATCCACATATTCCCACCGGGTGATTGTGACCCGACCGGGATAATGACCGCCTTCAGGAATGTGCCGATATCAGACGGGTTCCCCCAATTGTGCGCCGGGGACATAGATGCCCGTATCGGCAGATACAGGTAGATAAGCAATCCCCCGGCAAAGCAGCATGAAGCGATAAGCCAGTAGCGTAATTTCTGTTGGCTGTTCTGAAGGATTATCCAGCCAACGACAAGTGCAACTATGACAAGTGCCGCCACCTTCAACCAGCCGCTGAATAAAAACGCGATTACGAGGAGTAGCAACCCGGCAGCCATGAATCCGTTCGATGTGTACCTCTCGAAGCCCTCTTTCGGGTTGAATATGAACAGCATGTAAATAAACAACGGCACCAGCAGGAATGACAACTGGTGATTGGTGCAGGCGAGGCCTATCAGGAACGGCACGACATACAGCACCCATTCTGACCGATGTTCAATCCAAACGGTGAGCAGGAAAAGAATTGCGGCAGCAAAGAAGGTGTGAAGCGTATAAACCTCCGCTATCACCGATACGGACCAGAATGTGTTGCACCATGCAAAGAGCAGGGCCACCGACGCAGAGAGGAATGGTATCCGGGTGAAGTGGTAGATGATCGCGTACAGGAAACCAACCGTCAGCATACCGAAGAAGGCCGACATCAGGTTGACCGTGTATGCCGGGTCGGCTCCCTGGAACATGTTTATGAAAAGGTTCCCGAGGATTACATACAGAGGATATCCGGGCCAGTGGGCGATGCCGAGTGTGAAACAGGCGGTTATAAGCTCGCCCGCGTCAGCCGCTGAAACTGTTTGACATAAGGTCTTCAGGTAGATAACCGCGGCGCTGCCCACCGCAAGTATCAGGAAGACGCGGTATTGCCCCTTCGATTCGCTTATGAGGAAGGTTTGATCTCTATACGCTTTTCTTTTCTTACGTTTCTTGGCCAAGTTTCTAAATAACACCCAGATTAACTATTCAGAATATCACATCGCACCCATCAGGACTAAGTATTAATATGGATTCAGGGAATTCTATCTGATGTAAGGGGGGGTAAACCCTAACATTGCATGAATTGTTCGTTCTTGATGGCACGGTCTGCCCGACGCCTTGGGAGGGCTGACCGTGGTTACTCAGGGATTACGCACTAAGACCAATACTGTAAATCAACGCTTTTTAAAAGCGAACTGGGTACCGTAGGTCTCTGACCTGCGGCGTTACGTAGGGGCATGTGTAGGTCGGGAGACCTACACTACCCGTTCATTCAAGTGATGATTAATGGGATTAGTCTAAGACCACGGTCAGCTCGAAGACTCACAGACCGTGCCATCAGGACAGTAGTATCTAAGGTATCTATGCTAACTACCCTTCAGGAAGGTATTCCATATAAACACTTGATGTGATGATCTTCTGCTCTTCCTTTCCATTTGCGAATATCCTGAGTGTGAGATTGTCGGTTTTGCCTTTAAGAGTGATGATATGCCCTCGGCTCACTCCGAAATATATATCGAATGTAAAGATGCCATCCCCTTCAACCTCACCCAAGCTCACGATTTCGGTCGTGAACTCAACCTCCATTTCCTCACCGTCCCTTTCGTATACCACGGTAACCTCTTCACCCGGTGGGAGGTATGGGAGCAGCTCGGGGAT
>CBDVBS010000238.1:0-6175 GCA_965372275.1 uncultured bacterium
TGTACAAAAACCATGAAACCCACTTCCCCGACAGCCTGTGAAGTGTGCGGCACCCAGCTTCTGAAACAATATTTGCCAAGGAGAATTGGTCTCAGTTTTACATATAATCATACGGCGGAATAAATTAACAAAAATAACATTGAAAGTACTTGACAACGTAATCTAATCTGGTATATTAGTACCTGCTTACTTGATTAGGCGGCGGCACAGGGAAGCAGTAACCCAGAGCTGACTCGCCATTACAGGAGAGGAAGATAACCATGGCGACACGAAAAATTATCAGGATCGATGAGGAACTATGCGACGGCTGCGGGCAATGTGTTCCGGGCTGCGCGGAAGGGGCGCTTCAGATAATCGACGGGAAGGCAAAACTCGTGAGCGATGTTTATTGCGACGGTTTGGGTGCATGTTTAGGCGAATGCCCGACCGGTGCACTTACACTTGAAGAACGCGAAGCCACTGAGTTCGACGAGGAAGCTGTTCACGAGCACCTCAAGAATTTGGACCAAAAAGCTGACGGACGTCAGGCGCACTCGCATCTCGAGGAAAAGCTCGCTTGTGGATGCCCAGGGTCGATGGCCCAGTCATTACAGCAAGAGCAGAGTTGTTGCGAAGATGAGGATGAGTCTGACGGCGTTGAGCTTAAATCAAAGCTCGCCAACTGGCCCGTCCAGATTCGCTTAGTACCAATCCAGGCGCCATATTTGCAGGACGCCCGGCTGCTGATCGCCGCTGACTGCGTGCCGTTCGCGTTCGCCGATTTCCACAGGCAGTTCATAAAGGACCGTATTCTCCTCGTCGGGTGTCCAAAACTGGATGATGCAAACGCTTACGTGGCCAAGTTCACCGAAATGTTCAAGCAAAACGACATAAAAGATATCGAAGTGCTGCATATGGAAGTGCCATGTTGTTCCGGCCTCATTCAAATTATCAAGTTAGCCATTGAAGCATCGGGCAAGGATATCCCGGTTATATTCACGCAGATTGGAATACGCGGTGAGATTTTAGCTCCTGCGTTCAAATAAGGTTTTCTTCCTTATGAGGTAGAGAGAATATCCCTGTTTGGGATGTAAGGGTAGAGGTAATAGTAATTAATAATCTTTCCAAGTACGGAGGAGCATGTAAATGTTTTGTTACCAGTGTGAACAAACGGTCAATGGCATCGGATGCACAAAGCAGGGTGTCTGCGGCAAATCGCCGGAAGTATCCGATTTGCAGGACCTGATGCTGTACGCGATCAAGGGTATATCGATGTACGCCCACCGCCTGAGGGAACTCGGGGTAAGCGATAATGAGATCGACACATTCATACCGGAGGTTCTTTTCACCACGGTTACGAATGTGAATTTCGATGCTGCAAGTTTGCAGAAGATTCTTCAGAGGGCCGGGCAATTGATCGGAAAGGCCCGAAGCATGTATGAAGAAGCCTGCACCGCAGCGGGGAAAACCGCCGACACCCTCAGCGGTCCGGCTTTGTGGCAGCCCGCCGATAATATGGACGGACTGATCAAGCAGGCAGTAGATGCGGGTATTGAAAAGCAGAAGGCGAAATTCGGTGATGACGTAGCCGGGCTGCAAAACTTGATTCTGTACGGCCTGAAAGGCATGGGTTCGTATGCATATCACGCACGGGTACTCGGTCACGAGGATGATGGAGTATATGCCTTTTTCCATGAGGCGCTCGATTTCTTAGGGGGAGATCCGACATCGGTGGATGATCTTCTCGGTATGTCCCTCAAGACCGGTGAAGTCAACCTGAAGGTTATGGAACTGCTGGATACAGCCAACACCGGGACATATGGCCATCCCGTTCCGACGCAGGTTCGTGTTGAACCAATCAAGGGCAAGGCGATTCTCGTTTCCGGGCACGACCTCAAGGATCTTGAAGAATTACTCAAGCAGACTGAAGGGAAGGGTATAAATATCTACACACACGGTGAGATGCTGCCCGCCCACGGTTACCCGGAATTGAATAAGTATAAGCATCTCGCTGGTAACTACGGCGGGGCTTGGCAGGATCAGCGGAAGGAATTCGAGCAGTTCCCGGGCTCGATCCTGATGACAACCAATTGTATCCAGAAGCCAAAGGAGTCATACAGCGCGAGGTTATTCACTACGGGGCCGGTTGAATGGCCCGGTGAGGTTCATATTGACGGTCATGATTTCTCGCCCGTCATTAATGCCGCGCTTGAAGCTGACGGATTCCCGGAAGACGGCCCGGATAAAACCATCATGGTCGGCTTCGGACATAACGCGGTGCTCGGCGTTGCGGACAAAGTCATCGACGGCGTGAAAAGCGGCGCCATCAAGCATTTCTTCCTGATAGGCGGATGCGACGGCGCGAAGCCCGGACGCGATTACTTCACGAAATTCGCCGAAGCTGTCCCGAAGGATTCGATAATCCTGACGTTAGCTTGCGGGAAATATCGCTTTAACAAGCTCGATTTCGGTGACATTGGCGGTATCCCCCGTCTTTTGGATATCGGTCAGTGCAATGATGCATACTCCGCAATACAAATCGCGCTTGCCCTTTCCGATGCGTTTGAGCTGCCGGTCAACGACTTGCCACTCTCCATGATTATTTCATGGTACGAGCAGAAAGCTGTCTGCATTCTCCTGACGCTCCTTCACCTGAACATCCGGAACATCCGCCTCGGCCCCACACTACCAGCCTTCATAACTCCGCCGGTGCTGGATATGCTTGTTGAGAAATTTAATCTCATGCCCACTACTGAAGCACAGAAAGATTTGGAAGCGATATTGGCATAAATAGGAAAATGGGGGAGTGAATTCGCAAAAACTTAAGCGTCGCCTAATCCCTGGGCCCGGTTCGATTCCATAATCATTGAGGATGTCGAACCGGGCCCTCGGTATTGGTGACCATCGCAACGTTGAATGGTTATAAATATTTCTGCGACGACCTCGACGGCAATGAAGGTTATTCAACATATGAAATCGACATCACATCAGCATCCCCCGCCGAGCATACGACGGTTATATTCATAACACCTGGGAAGTTGGCTTTGACCCGGACAACGAAGCGGTCGGTTCCATTGAATACACCAGGGCCGGATTTGTTCCAGAATAAGCCTTTGCTTATTATTTGAAAATCAAAACAACCCCCCGAAACCGGGGGGCTTTTTATGTCACATAATCGGGGGAATGATCAATCCCCGCCTATCTGGTGGCGCACGATTTTCCCATCGATAAGATAGATCACATCCTCTGCGATATTCGTGGCAAGGTCACCGATACGTTCGAGGTTTCTCATGCACGACATGTAGCGCAGGTAAGTACCCGCCTGCTCCGGATTCTCCACTATTCCCTTCAGGCCCCAGTCGTTGGCGATCTTCTTCGCGTCGTCCACCTGGTCGTCCGTGTTTATAACTTTCATCGCCAATTCGGAATTCCTCTCAAGCAGGGCGTTCAAAGTGTCTTTTACCATGCCGCGGACGGTTCCGGCAACTTCCTTGAAGTCGAATTCGGGCTTAACACTTTCAGCTTTTTCAAGGAAAGAAGTGGTACGTGCAATGTTGACGGACAAATCACCCATCCTTTCCATCTCGGAGTTGATCTTCAGCACCGAGATGATGTAGCGAAGGTCGATGGCCACGGGTTGATGCAGCGCAAGGGTCTTGAGGCAATCCTCCTCTATCTCGATCTCGAGTTCATCAATGACGTTATCGCCCCGCATTACTTCATCGGCAAGCGCCACATCGCGTTCGATAACCGCCCTGGTGGCTTTTTCAATTGTTTCCTCAACAAGAGTAGCCATCCTCAGCATACTCTTCTTGATCCTTTCGATTTCCCTCATCAAATGTATTGACATATCATCTCTCCATCATAATCGCGGGAGAAATCGCCCGCGATTCGAGTGGCTCTATTTTAGCAAAAAAAAGGGGCGGTGATTCCGCCATTACACATTTAATAAATTCTTAACAAAGGCGTTCTAATCATCGGGTTCCCGGGAAAGAGGTGATTCATCGATAACTTCCGGCATATGGCCGGGATATGCGGGACTATTATCCGATTCTTCATCCTCATCAGGTTCATTCGGATCTTTTTTCTTCCCCTTATCGGTCAGCACGAATTCCCAGTGCCTGTCCTTCTTACGCTGGGTCCTTCTTGCCGCGTCACCCGCGCCGCTGATGTAGTGCGCAAGGAAATAGATGATAATACCTATGACCGGTATCACGCCTATTGCTACCGATGTAAGGACGTTCTTATCATTATAACTGGCATGCATGAAAACGATGGCGGCACATATCCCCCATCCTAAGAAAAGCACCAGCTTCAAATAATCAAAACTTTCTTCAACAGCTAAGACTTCCAAAGCAACACCTCATCAACAGGCAACCTGACAACTGCAAGATCCATCTGCCCTTAATCAGAACATCACTACTATCCCATCGGACATGGGCAGTTTGAACATCTTCTATCCTGAATAAGATATCACATATTACATGAATATCGAATGGCCTGATGTGGTTCCCGCACTCCAACTTGGAGCAGCCGTCCCGGTTCCGTTAATTCCCTGCTTTATCTTTGACACCGAACATCTTCTCTCGCAGTTCATGGGCGATGGATAACTGGGGTTGCATCTTGGCGGAGAATCCATCCCTTACTTCCGGGTCTTTTATCGAATTCAATACGCTCGAATAGTATTCCTCGAACGCGTTCAGGTGCCTTGCTGCATCCTCAACGATATTGCTATCGAAATATGTCTGCGCTGCCGCAAGGTTGAAGTCGAGCAGGACGATAGCCGGGTCGCCGACCATCCCCTCGTACCCCCGGTTGTCCTCCAGCACTTTCAGCGCGGCATCGGAGCCGTCCCGTTCGGATAAGGCGCGTATGGTCTCGGTAATTCCCTCGATCGTGAGCTTTGTCCAGCCCTTCTTCCTCGCTCGCTGGGAAACTTCCCTCGAAAGGCTCAGGGCAATATCAAACTTGGCTTCGTGCATAGCGACTCTCGCAAGGCGGAGCTTTGAATGGCATATCCCCATCTCGCTGCCGATTTCCTCTTTCAGTTTGAGAGAACGTTTATGGTATTCCTTCGCGAGGTTGTAGTTGCCGTTATCGATAGCGATATCACCGAGCAGCGACATCGTTTCGGCCTGCCCCTGCTTATCATTCATCTCTGTAAACAGAAGCAGCGCCTGTTCGGCCATCTTCGCGGCATCCTCGGATAGTCCGATCGAAGTCTTCACCAGTGCCAGCGAAAGGGATGCTTTCGCTTCGAATACCGGATTCTCGCCGGGCTCGAGCTGTTCAAGGATATCCTCGAAGCATCGCTTCGCCTCGTCATATTTTCCAACCTGCTGGTGGTATAGGCCGAGGTTGGCCAACGGCAACCTTTCACCCGCTTTATCCCCAGCGGCACGATACTTGGCAATCGCGGTGCGAAGACATTCCTCCATGGGTGCATAATCACCCATCTGCTTATATACAAGACCGAGATTATTGTATGTTTTGGCGGCCGAATGCTCCTCCCCCAACTTATCGAGCAATTCCGCCGACTGGGTGAAGGCATCAATCGCTTTTTCGAATTCACCCTTGAGGTAACGTACGGTCCCAAGCTCACGCAGGACTTCACCTTCGAACTTGGGTTTCTTGTATTTACGTGCGAGCTTGGCTGCTTCGCCGATCTGCTCGGCCGCACAGGTGTAATCACATTTCAGCCTCAGTGCCAGCGCTTTTTTTAGCGAAGCATTCAGCTTCAGTTCGATATCACCCGTTTCTTCCGCCAGTTGCAGGAGCCTGTTGCTCGCGGTAAGAGCGTCGTCGAAACGCGCCAGGTGAATCGATGACTCAAGACCCGCCTGGTAAGCAACAACCTGAAGTCCCGGATGCGGATAACGCCTCTTGGAATCGTCCGATGAAGAAAGCGCCAGTTCCGCGGCGGCAAAAGCTTTGTCATATTCACGTGCCCTGAGATAACCTCTCGCCCCGGCAGCGGCGAACCCACGGGCCTGTTTGTCCCGCTCAAGGACGAAGAGATTTCGCGCCACCTCTACGAGGAATGAAGGCCGTTTCAACATCTTCGCCCGTTCCACCTGCCATTCGGTAACGGTTTCAAGACCAGTACGCCTTTCGGTAAACGGAATTCCCTTCAGCAATATTTTGCGTACAGTCGGTTGGGTAAAGACCCAGGTGTCCTCATCCTGCCTTCTCAGGA
>CBDVBS010000239.1:0-6131 GCA_965372275.1 uncultured bacterium
AAGTGTGCGGCACCCAGCTTCTGAAAAAAATATTTGCCAAGGAGAATTGGTCTAATTCCCCCCCCGCTTGCGGGGGGGGATTAAAGGGGGGGGTATGTCACTATTGACTGCAATGAGTGTTCATTCGACAGCTTAAGTAAATTTTGGACTTCACTAAACATGAGGTCCGGTACTGGTCACCTGCAAACTTCGAAGACTCTGTTGTAGGCGGCACCCGTCTTTGAAAAAAAAACCGGCCACCATGGCCGGTTGAAATCCCACTTATGTAAATCAATCAGACAGGTTCATCATCGTCATCTTCATCCATAAGCTCATCGAGGGCTTTACTGTCGATCTCATTCTCGGGCAATGTCGTATCACTCTTCAGGAAATCCTCCGGGCTGAGTCCATCGATGAAATCCCTGAATCGTTCTTCCGTTTCGTCCGGCGGAATATCCGATTCGCCGGATGGTAACGGGAATGGTGGTTCATCACCATCGATTGGGAAATCCTTTGCCGCTTCAGCAGCTTTATGCGGGTTCATTTTGATACCGGCCTTGGTGAGAATTTCCTCCTCGACTAAGATTGGAGATCGCGTGCGAATAGCGAGCGCGATCGCATCGGAAGGACGCGAATCGATTTCCATCGTGCTGCCTTCCTGGTAGAGGATTATATTCGCATAGAATGTCGAATCCTCGATCTTGTTGATGAGAATATATTCGACGGTCAACTGCATCTTGTTGATGAGGTCATTCAGAAGATCGTGGGTCATCGGGCGGGGCAGGGGGGTCTCCCTGATGCCCATCTCGATGGCGCTTGCTTCGAACATCCCGATAAGGATGGGGAGATATCGGTCGCCGTTGATTTCCTTGAGAATGACGACCGGGGTCTTATTGACCAGGTCGTACATTATCGAGTCTATGCGAACCTCTTTCATTTCAGTGTAACTCCCAACGCCCCAGACCTCCCGATTCCCACTACAATATTAGCAGTATAAAACAATCCCCACAAGTGGGGATGTTTTAAAATCAATAAATGTTCAGCGCTATATTGAATGCTTCTATGTTTCAGCTCATTTCAACGTCGATTTCGGTTACCTGACCCTTGGCGATGGGTACCTGGTCCGCGAAGCCTTCGTAGGTGACTTCATCGTCATAATCCAACGTGGCCTTAATGCGATAGAGACCCGTGTAGATACCGTTGATGGTGTAACGTCCATCCTTGTCGGCGTGGGTCGTCCATGTCAGTCCGCTGAACGGGCTTCCGATCTTCTCCGCGACAACCTTGGCGCCAGTTGGTGGAAGCGCAGCCGGGTCCTGCCCAAGGATTGAGACGATACCGGTGAGCGCCCCGGTCAAAGGTGACGGACATGAGATGCTCACTATGAGATCCTCGTCGGTGACGGTAACGAAGGTGGTGGCGGGTTCATACATGGTGCCGGGAGGGAGAGCCAATATCGTGTAGTCGCCGGGGATAATCTCATCGACGAAATAGAAGCCGGTGGTAGGATCGGTCATTGTTACATACTTGCCGAGAAGAGGGTTTGTGATGACCACTTGGGCGTTCCCGATCCCGTTTCCGGCGGGTGTCAAGACGTAGCCCTGGAGAGAGCCGCGCTCGTTGAAATCGGGGAGGAGATATATATTGAAGATTGCTTCGTTTTCGTTGATGATTACCTGGTTGCTTTCGGCTTCATAACCGTCGCGCCTTACGGCAACCGTGTACTGACCTGACTCGAGATTGAAGAAATTGTAGCGACCGTCAACATTGGTCATGAATGTGATGATCGGCTGGTTTTCCTGCTGAAGCGCGATGAGCGATACGAACGCGCCGCCGAGTTCTCCGCCGAAGCTTGCTTCGCGGATGAAGCCGCGCAGGGTGGTGCCGGTCGGATCAGTGGATTTGAGGATGAAGAAATCGAAGTTGTAGTAATCGTTACGGTCGGCATACTGGGCTTCGCGCAGGTTGATGGTCATCGACTTGAACCCGTTTCGTGCCGCCGTGATTTCATTGGCCCCGGCGGGTGCCTCGAACATGTAAAATCCATAACCATCAGAGTAAGTCATTATTTCGCCGATGGAAACTTCGCACCACGGAATAGCGGTATTATTATCCTCATTGGTGACGAAACCGAAGTAGAGGGCGGTGGTGGAGTAGATGGGCTTCACAATTTCAACGTTGAGGTCAACGACGGAATCCTTGACCGCGTTTATGGTAACCGGCTCTGCATATAGTGTATCCGTGAACAGAACCAGCAGATACTGGCCTTCTTCAACACCGAACTGCGCAATTCCCAGCCCATTTGTTATCGTCTGGCTGATGAGAGTGCGGTCTTCGAGGTCGAAGAGGAAGGCATCCACACCCGTGACATCAGTCCCGCCCACATGCGCGTGAGCGTTGATGGTGGATGATGCTGCCGCGACCGGGAAGTAGCCGTCGCCGGGATCGGGCGTTACCGCGTTGGATCCCGAAGAGCAACCGAATGAGGCGAGGATTACCAGGCTGGTAATGAGGACGAAACTAATCCTTTTCATCTTTTCCTCCGATAATAAGACAATGCACAATTTGCCCGTTGTTATACAACGGGACTAAATCCGAATTATAACAAACATAACACCTGTTGTCATCAAACACAATCCTTGTTTTATATGACTATAATCCAGTTGAATCAGCTCACTTTACACTTATTTGAATTATATCATGAATCTTCCATGGATGTAACCTCTTGTAGCTTATTGTAACGTCATTTTACATGTCTTCTTCTAATCTCATAGTTCCGTTCATCCCGATCTCCGGACGTATCATTCACACAATAACTCGGTTTCTTCTACTCCGTCCTGTGCCACCGCTATCCGAGTCTTCGAGGGCAGCGGTGTCTTGCCATGAGCGCGCATCATCGTTCGCTGGTGCTCACTATAGATACGCGCTACCCAAAAACACGCGTACCCTATTTGGTGCCACGGACAAGCTTACCGAATGATGGTTGGATTCACATCAGGATGGATTGCTTGCCCGTGCTCAGATTGTCCACTCCCTGACGGTTGTGGCTCGGATTGCCACATTCACTTCATCATCCGGGTGGCACCTTTCTGTCTTCAGAAGGGTGGTTACATAAAAAAACAAAATAAACAAAAACACAACGGACAAACATCTGTAGACTTGATAATGTGTGACAATAGCGTAGAATGTTAAGGCTTTAAAACAGCTTGGAGAGGTGGCAGAGTGGCTGAATGCGCCCGCCTGCTAAGCGGGTAAACGGTAACACGTTTCGCGGGTTCGAATCCCGCCCTCTCCGCCAGGTTTGAATGAAAACCCCCGGAAAAGTCCGGGGGTTCTTTTTACTTAATATCTTTTGGAAGTTTCCATCTGGGAGTGAGATATTCAGTAATGATTTTCGCTTCATCATCACTTATCCATCCCGGAGATATGTCTTTCATCCAGTGTACTATTCCAGATGCCTGGGTGGCATCCCATGAAGTACCGTAGACTCTTTCAAGTGAGTGGCAATGTCCGCATTTCCTGTCGACCAATGCACGCGTGTAATTCTCTTCCGCCAATGGCTTGTCCGATGCACCCGACCGCAGCATCTCAAGGCCTCCGGTGAGTGAGAACAAAACAAATGTCGACAGTAGTATGAGCCATCCCATCACGGGCATATGGCCGAGCATCTTCGGGTAACGATAGTAGATCACGATCTTCGCGACGAGCAGCAAAATGACAACAAGGCTCAGTCCCCAATGGACAATCACCCTTGCCGACAGCTCACCGTGCCAGAATTGCAGCCTGAGGAACATACTGGTTGAGATAAGCACCATTAATACCGCGAACAGGAGAGCTATTACTCGATGGACCGCTTTAAGTTTAGCGACTTTTTTTGCATCTTTAGCGGGACGTCCCATCGCTTCCGAGATTGTAATGGATGCGGCAATACCCAGAAGCAACAGGATTATCCCGGCGATGATCGTTCTTGATTCTTCACCCATCAGTATCCCTTTTGCGGCAAATGAATAACGCACCCGAGGGCGCTGCTACATCTTCTGGTCAAGTTCATCTGTCGCCCAGATGATCAGTGTAAGATAATCTATATCAGACAGGGTCCCGCCCTTGGGCATCCTGCCGGATTCTACATATCCCCTGATATTTTCCAATGCTGAGAGTGCATTGTCTCTTTCGGTAAGGACTATCTGCGATGCTCCATTTTCGACATGGCAGGGGGAACAACTCTTATGGATTATCGGCAATACTACGGCGTCAAAATCCTTTGGCTTCAGCACTTCAAGAAAACCGGTCAACTGGACCATCGCCGGATCATCCTCGGCCAGTTCCTTGCCTTTCAGGGGGTTGGTAATGCAGAAGTTGATCATCTCGTAGAGGGTAAGTTCCACTTCACCTAACATCTCAAAGGTCATCTCAACTTTTTTAGGGAATGTTTCGGCTTTCCCGATAAGCGTTCCCTTGGCCATTGCCCCCTCGCTGGGGTCCTTTCCGCCATAAGGATGACAGCCCTGGCAGGACATTCCGTTGGTTGACCCGGCGAGGGTGGGGTCCTTGAACAAACCGAAACCCTTCCGTATGTTGGCGATTAACTCATCCATCGGATCCGGAGCATCCGTCTTGGTATCACCCGTTACAACCGGTGTATCAGTATCACCATCGGTTGTTTTTGCATCCTTGGGAGTACCGCAAGCGAAACTTGCGATTGCCGTAAAGGCAATCAGTAATATTACGACCCAGTAATTTTGGTTCATGGAATTGACCTCCTGATTTTATATTGCTAATGATAATGATTTGTAAACATCAATGTCAAGGGGTGAGGGATATCTCTTGAGTGTGATTCACGGTTCGGTTATAATATATCAGTTGCCGATAGGGTTTATCGGGATTAGTGTTGGAGTATTAACATGAAGTTATCATCCAAAGGGGAATATGCAACCAGGGCGATTCTTGAGCTATCGCGCCGTTACGGGGAAGAGAAACCTGTTCCGGTTGATGTAATCGCTGAAGCACAGAGCATCCCTCCCCGATTCCTCGAACAAATCCTCTTGTTGCTCAGGCGGTCAGGTTTCGTGCGTTCCAGGCGCGGTCCGCAGGGCGGCTACATGCTTGCGAAACCCCCGTCGGAGATAAGCATGGCTCAGATAACCCGGGCAATAGATGGCCCGTTGGCTCCGGTGGCATGCGTGAGTCAGCTTGAGCATGAGGAATGTGAACTCGCTGATACATGCGAATTGAGATGGGTCTGGCAGGAGGTACGGGATTGCGTTTCAGATATGCTGGAAGCAGTTTCTTTCCAGGATATAATGGATCGATATAAGGAAAAAGGTGCTGGATAAAGAGCCCGATTTCAGGTAATATATTTTTGATAAACGAACCGCATCTCAGTTAGTGAGAGGATCGGTTCAGGACGCCGTTATGGAACGGCGTGGTTTTTGAGGCAATTCTTGATAAAAACGATTGGAAATCTGCTAAATCCCGAAAACGTCCATTTGCGGCGCACCATGTTAGGTTGGGCAATCTGTGTGGCAGGTTCCGCGATTATCGCATTCATCGTTGCCGGCAACTACTTCGGGCCATCCGGGAAGTACGCTTTGATCATCCAGGGCGGCGAGACTTCGTCGCACGCGATCTTCTCACTACTGGGTTTGAAAGTGCTGATAGCGGGATTCATGTTCGGTTTTCTTGACGCGACCCTGGGAATGGGCTACGGCACCACCTTGACCCCACTCCTTATGATATTCGGTTTCAGTCCGTCGCAGATCGTTCCCGTTGTTCTACTGAGCCAATTCTTCATGGGGCTCACAGGCGGGATGATGCACCACCGCGTGGGCAACGTCGATTTCACTCCGGGCGGAGTGCATTTCCGAGTGGCGATCGTATTGGGGATATGCTCCGTCGTTGGATCGATCGCAGCGGTGATGCTTGCGGTGCAGTTGAGTGACAGGATATTGGGCGGTGTAATTGGATTTCTTGTAATCGCAGCGGGGGTAATTATCATCACCACCGTTAATGCGAAGTTCGGTTTCTCATGGCGGAGGATTGTCGCCCTCGGAGTCGTTGCGGCTTTCAACAAGGGGATATCGGGTGGGGGGTATGGGCCGGTTGTTACAGGTGGTCAGATGTTGTCAGGCCTTGAGGCGCGCAACGCGGTCGGT
>CBDVBS010000240.1:0-6122 GCA_965372275.1 uncultured bacterium
CAACTACACCGAGGAGGAAGTTCTTGGTGAGGTGCGGCGCATCCAGGAAGTAAGTTCACTTAAGATTACAGGCCTCATAAGCAATTCCCACCTGCTTGGGCAAGAGGGGATTGAACTGATCAAGAAGGGCGTCGATATTACGCGCGCCGTCAGCGAAACGATGGGCATCCCTCTCAAGTTCGTCGGTGTCAGCGAGGAATGCGAAGATTTGGGCGAGGATATCAGGGGTGATGTCCCCCTCCTCGTGGTGGGGAAACACATCGGATTCAACCTCGGATCCGGACTTGACTACGGGGCATTCGGAATCTGAAATCGATCCCACATGCAGATATTTAAAATAACCCGGGTGCCGCCTACAAGCGAGTCTTCGAAGTTTGTAGGTGACCAATATGAAGGAAGAGAATCAAGGCAAATCTTACAAGGCCCCTTCTGATTGGATTCGCATGAATGTAATCAATCAGCTTTCGTATTTCCCTTATGTCATACAGGATAACGTCAGTTCAAGAGCATGACCGCGGATGTTGAACCGCAGATATTTGGGGGTTTTGTGGAAACCGGATTGCATGGGTATGATATTACCGTATTCACCTACAACCATCGAAGACTCGGTTGTAGGCGGCACCCGGGTCTGACGAGTCTTCGAGTTTGTCAGTGTTATAAAAACCTACTCAATCTCCTGGTTCTCATCTTCCCTCGGGAAGGGAACCAGCAGCGCGGGATACTTCGCCAGGAAACCGCGCAGATCGTTGGTGAAGTTCTCGAACTCAAAGTGGTGATATGTGCATCCTTTCTTCGTGCAGAAGTGGATGACGCCGCCTGCGTCTATATCCACGCGTGCGATAGGCGCGTCGCATTCCTTGCAATCCTCGTCGATAACAAGGCTCTTGCCGCAATGGGGGCAGTAAAGCTCGACAATTTCCCCTTCTTCCAACGGTACACTCGCCTCGGTCTGGAAATCGCCGTAAGTTGAACTCAAGTGCAAGACTCCCTTCCCGGCCTTGCATACGACGGTTGTCTTTACACTTGGGAGATTGTCGATCCGGACCGAGTCATCCTCGAGCGAATGATGACAATGAAAACAGTTAACGCTTACCTGCAGCATAATGTGACTCCTCTTGAATTAATAAACTTTCGCCAACCACGATACCCGCGGAACTCATATATTATAATATCCATTATCGTTTATTCATCTTTGATTATGTTATGATTTTTCCATCGTTTCTCACGGTCAACCCAGGAATGGCGAAAGGTCGAAAGATGTGTGCCACATCAATGTGATGTGGCCTTGAGCGTTATGAAAACAATGGCGGGAAAAGACCTAACAAGGGGGAGTATCGTCAGGAACCTGGTATTCCTTGGCCTGCCCATAATGCTCAGCAATCTGATCGAGACCTTCTACATCATTGCCGATGCATTCTGGCTCGGCAAGCTGGGTGAGAACGCCACGGGCGCCGTGGCAACAACAGGCATCTCCTGGCCCCTGATATTCTCCCTTACCGCATTCGGCAGCGGATTCGTCGTGGCCGGTACCGCCCTTGTATCGCGGTTCAAAGGCTCTGGTGAACCCGGGAAAATAAAACGCGCGATCGGTCAATTCATACTGATCCTGATCGTCTTCACGGTCTTATATCTCAGTCTTGGTCTCTTACTTATCGAACAGATACTCCGCCTTATGAATACACCGGCGGAAATCTTCACGATGGCGAAAGGTTACATGCAGATAACCCTCATAAGCGTCATGTTCATGTTCGTCTACGCTTTCTATCAGTCTATTTCGCACGGCCTTGGGGATACCATTTCACCGATGGTTATCCAGATTATTGCGGTAGTGCTAAATGTGGTCATCGACCCATTTTTCATATTTGGAATTGGCTTTTTCCCGAGGCTTGAGACGATCGGCGCGGCGACGGCGACTCTAATCGCACGCAGTATCGGAGCGGTAATCGCCGTCTTTTTCATCTACTTCAAAATGCGCGATGTCCTTCCCTCGTGGAAAGATTTGCGTCCCGACTGGGGAATGCTCAGGAACTTCATACGTATCAGCATCCCTGCTTCTATCGGGAATTCTGCCACGAGCTTCGGATTCCTGTTCCTGCAAGGCTTTGTCAACTCGTTCGGCATCGCCGTGATAACCATCAACACCATCGGCATCAACATGATCAACCTCTACATGATGCCCTCGTTCGGCTTAAGCGCGGCGCTAACATCGGTGGTTGGACAGAACCTGGGTGCGAAGAATATCATTCGTGCCGAGAAAAGCTTCCGTGTTTCAATGATAATGATAATGGCGATAATGGGCGCGGGTTGCATTGTGATGTATTTTTTCGGTACGCAGTTTACACGCCTGTTCATAGATGAACCTGAAGTTGTGGAGATTGGCAGGCGTATGTTCAAAATAACCGCATTTGCCGCGTTTTTCTTCGGCCCCATCTTCGTGTTCTGGGGAGTGTTTAACGGCTCCGGGCAGACCTCCGCCGTGATGATAATCAACATCGTACGCCTCTGGCTGTTCCGTATTCCGCTTGTATTCATCCTCTCAGGAAAACTGCTCGATTACCCGGTGTTCGCCGATAGTTTCCTTGGGGGGATACTTGAGCTCATCGCCCGTCCCCTCGCGGAACACCCGTACGATGCTCTCTGGTGGTCCATGATAATAAGCAACTTCCTGTCGTTTCTGTGGGCATATAATATATACCGAACCGGCAAATGGAAGAAGATGGAGTTCCATTAGACGACGGCTCTTTAACGCGGTGTGCGGTTGCATTATAATTGGATGCGTGATTTCAGTGGCGGAACATTTGGAAATACTGAGAAACTGGTGTGACATACATAAACCCGGGTATGCCGTGATCCTCGGCAGCGGCCAGGTATTCCCGTCCGCCGGCACAAAAGCAGGGATCATTGAAATTCCATACAGCACGCTCCCGGGATTCAGAAAAACCGGTATAAAGGGCCACAAGGGAGTGCTGAAGCTCGTCACACTGGAAGACAAATCCGCGCTGGTATTCAACGGGCGGTTCCATCTCTATGAGGGATGCACATTCGATGAGATTATCCGTCCGGTTGAGCTGGTCCGGGATATGAATATTGAGAACCTGATCCTCACTAACTCCGCCGGTGCCCTTAACCCGGAGGCAAACGTGGGTGATATTGTCATCATCGAGGACTTCCTCATCCCGTTCGATCTTGGAATACCGGGCAGCTACGGTTTCGAAGAAGAGGTGCGGGATGTTGCCGATGGTGATATCATCATGAAGTTCAAGCAGGCCGGACGTAAAGCCCGGGTTCCCCTGAAGATGGGCGTATATGTATTCATGCCGGGACCGGCCTATGAGACGCCGTCTGAAAGCAGGTTGCTTAGGGATTTGGGTGCGGATGTCGTCGGTATGAGCACGGCTCCGGAATGGTGGGCCGCGGTGAGGATGGGCTTGAAGGTTGCGGGTTTGAGTCTCGTGACGAATGTTCACAGGCCCGATGCGCCGCCCCCGTCACACGAGGAAGTGCTTGAAGAGGCGGAAAAGGGCGGGGTGAATCTGATTAATGTTTTGCATCGAACCATCTTTGGAAATGGCGCATAAGGAGATAAAGCTGATATGGTAGATTACGATTATGATGTCATCATCATCGGGGGTGGACCGGGTGGCGTTACCGCCGGTATCTATTGCCGCAGGGCCCTGTTGAACACCCTTATAATCGAGAAGGGGCCCATCGGGGGCATGCTTCTCGTGACTGATTTAATTGAGAATTTCCCCGGCTTCAAGTCGATTCATGGTTACGAACTCGCCCAGGAATTCGAGGACCATTTGAAAGAATACAAACCCGAGATACTGCAGACCAATGCCAACGGGTTAACCATTGCCGATGATGAAAAGCGCACCAAAACAGTGGATACCGAGAATGGCGATTTCACGGCACCTGCTGTAATCATAGCCACGGGCGGCACACCGAGGCCTCTTGATATCGGCAGGTACGAAGAACTGCTCGGACGCGGGGTCTCTACCTGCGCTATCTGCGACGCCGCGTTCTTCAAAGGCAAAACCGTTGCCGTCATCGGTGGCGGAGATGCAGCGGTTGATGAGAGCATCTACCTTTCAAGATTCGTTGGGAAACTATATCTCGTTCACAGGCGTGATGAATTACGCGCGGAAAAGATTCTACAGGACAAACTCATTGCAAAGGAAAATGTTGAATTAGTCTGGGACAGCGTGATCGAGGAAATCCTCGGCGGCGATGTTGTCAGCGGAATACGAGTGAAAAACGTGAAAACGGGCGAGGAAAAGGAAATTGCCGTTGACGGCATCTTCAACTATACAGGGCATAGCCCCAATACTGAATACATCAAAACCGGCCTGGAAACTAACGAGGGGGGATATATAATCACCGATATGAATATGCAGTCCAACATCCCCGGTCTGTTCGCCGTGGGTGATGTACGCGCGGGCATATACCGACAGTCCGTGATCGCGGCTGGAGAAGGCGCCGTGGCGGCGCTTAGCGCGAACATTTATATCAGAAATGTATGCGGCATTGAGGGCTGTACCGAATAACCGCTGGGTGATTTATTATTGACTGATGACAAGCAAAAACTGATGCGGCTGCTTGATGCCAACCTTAACCGTACACGCGAAGCCTTCCGAGTTGTCGAGGATGCATTCCGCTTCATTGAAGATGACGCCCATGCCCAGGCGAAGCTCAAACGATTGCGTCATGCACTGATCCGCTATGAATCCCTCGTCGATCCCGGGGGCAATGAGCTGCTCGAACATCGAGCGAGTGCCGAAGATGTCGGCGCTTTTGTGAACCCGGCATCCGAAATGCAAAAACCGGATGTCACTTCCATCATCAGGGCAAACCTCCGGCGCGTTCAGGAAGCCCTTCGGTGCCTGGAGGAATACGGGAAGCTTATAAATCCGCAAGCAGCGGGACTCGCCAAGAGACTCAGGTTTGATGCATACGAATTCGAGAAAGAGTATGGCTTGGCGGTGGATGATGAGTATGAAGAGAACCCGGGGGATAATGATGGCGAGCATTGAAATGAGAAATCGCCTCAAGGGGCTTTACTTCATACTGAACACAGGCACCGGTGGATTCCACGAAATCCCGCACTGGTTCGAAGGCATCATCGCAAACGGCGCGCGCATTATTCAGGTGCGCGGCAAGGAAGTGCATCCCATAAAACTCACCGCGATAACGAGCGAAGTTGTCAAAATTGCGAATAAATACAAAGCAGTTGTTATCGTAAATGATCTTCCCGATGTCGCTGTTGAAAGCGGTGCGCATGGCGTACATCTCGGCGCGAAGGATAAATCCATTGCCGATGCAAAAACGCGGTTGGGCAAAAACGGGATTGTCGGGGCGACGGTACGCAGTGTGAAACAGGCATCAAAAGCCATCGACGCGGGCGCCGATTATATCGCCTGCGGAAGTGTATTCAGAAGTTCCACAAAACCGTCGGTGAAAGTTGTCGGCATGGATACTTTAACGGCGGTCAAGAAGGCGTTCCCGGATTTCCCGGTATGCGCGATCGGTGGTATAACGTTGGAGAATATCGGCGATGTGCTCTCTGCTGATGTTGATATGGCGGCTGTGATCTCCGGCATCGCATCGCATTCCAACCCGGAAAAAGCGGCGATGGCTTTCACCACCGCGTTCGATATGCAAAAATTCAAACACGATCGTAGTATGGAACCGGCCGAATTCGAATATGATGACTTTAACGATTAACGGCAAAAAGATGGATCTGCCCGACGGCATGACCATCACGGAGTTCCTCGAAGAGAAGAACCTCCGGCCAAGGTCGGTGGTGGTCGAACTCAACCGGGTCATCATCGAGCGTGACAAGTATGCCGAAACGGTCTTAAATGATAAGGATGAAGTCGAGATCATGCGCTTCATCGGCGGTGGATAGGCTTTTACATAAGGGGGACTACGGTATATCATGTCTTCCTGGGAATATTTGTTTTGGAGGAAACACGTGAAGCGATTATTTATTTTTACACTTACGATGATTCTTATATCCGGGCTGAGCCTTGGCTGTAACAGTGATAACAAGGCCAACGCAAAGGGACCTGGTGAGATTAAGATCACGAATATTGACCTGCTTGAGCTGCTCGACACGGAAA
>CBDVBS010000241.1:0-6116 GCA_965372275.1 uncultured bacterium
CAAACGAGTCTTCGAGTTTGCCCGTGCTCAGATTGTCCACTCCCTGACGGTCGTGGCTCGGATTGCTGCATTCACTTCATCATCAGTGTGCCACCGCTACTACGCGTCTTCGCTGATAGCGGTGTCTTACAATAAGCGCGCATCATCGGTCGCAGGGCGACCTATAGATACGCGCTACCCGAAAGATGCGCTCCACAAAAAGATTCCCCGGCATCAGAATGCCGGGCAACGATAGTAAAGACACTGATCGGCATCTGAATTTCTTGATGCGTTTGCAGTCATTCCACCCATTCCTTGCTTATCCTAATTATGGCCCCTCTTGCCCATGTAACCTCACCGTGCCATTCATTCCGCAACCCGGGATCCTGTTTAAAATATTCCCATAGCCTGGGCAGGGCTTCAGATGCAAGTGTTTCGAAACTCCCAAGGCCAAAGCAGATATGCTTAATTACTTCGGGATCATCATCCTGAAGAGCTTCTATCATGACGGGGACAGCATCGACGAAAATACCCGGATTGCCTTTGATGTGATCCCTCAATTGAAACGCGGTTAACCTGCGAATTCGAACGTCCTCATGTTTCAGGAAATTAATATAGACATCAACTGTTTCCGCCAACGGCATGAAATTGTCAATCTCGGTCCATACCAGGGCAACAGCCCTGATATCCGCATCGTCGGTGTAAATGTAATCGAGTAACCTTGGCGCAAAGTCCTCCATCCCAAGAGTGCCATTACCATCCGTGATACCAATCTCCTCACCCAAACTCGCAATCAACAGGTTGGTAACTTCTTCGGTTACTGGCTCGATCTTCCCAAGGGAGAAAATCGCCTTCCATCTAACCGTCTCATCATCACTCTCAAGATCTTCCTTCAACATGGGAAGGAAACCATCGTTTATTTTCCCTGAACCCGCCAAACCGATTCTCATGAGCAGTTCCCTCCAGGCTCCATCCCTGTCAAATTCCGGCATTCCCGATTTCATCCGCAATTGGATCACTGCGCGTCCGGCACTCTGCCAGATGAATATATCATCACCATCGATCAAATCAAGGAGTGGCTGCATTGCTTCTTCACCGATTTCACTGATGGCATGGATTGGGGCGGAACGTCCCCCTGTATGCAGACGTATTGCGTTAACAAGGTCGGGTATCGCTTTCACCCCATAATTAACAAGCATATCGGGCACGCTATCCCTGATTATCTCCCTGTTGTCGGATAGAAGATCAACCTGTGCTGAAATTGCATCCTCACTTTGCAATCCCATCTCCCTCCAGACCTCAAGAGCGTAGAGTGCAACTTCGGTATCGGGGTCTGTAACAAAATCGATGAGAATCGCAAGCGTCTCCCGGGGTTGGGATGGATCATATATTATGCACTTGAGCAAATCACATCGATAGGAACTATCCTCAATCAAGGACTGGGCTTCAATATATAGCGGCGCTGTTTCGGTCGTTTTTGGTTCAAGGCGCAACATCAACTCAACAGCCACATCCTCATAATACGTACCCGATTTTTTAATGAAATTAGCACTTCCCTTCTCGCCCATAATCAGATCGGGGGGATTTCGAAGAACCTCAACGATGTTTTCAGCATAATCCGCGGGTATTTGGCGGTATTCCAATAACGCCATTCCGGCAAAGTGGCATGTGGGTAGATACATATACCAGTTTTCAACATCCTGCAGCCCGTTGATGAGGCTGGAAATCGCTTCAACATTGCCGGGGTCGATGATTGAGAGGGCTAACGCCGCCCAGGTGCGTACGCCTTCTTCCTCATCCGATAGAAGTTCAACAAGCGGCTCCCGGGCTTTCCCGGCTTCAGGCCCGATCCTGAAAAACGCCGCGCACATGCCTTTGCGAATCGCCGGGTCGTCCCTATGCAAGGCCTTGATACACACTTTCATTTTCCCCGGTTCCAGCGCCTTGTCCGCCAGGGCAATTATCGCCGACATCCGTATCTCCGGAGCTTCGTGCCCGACATTGGCAATATTCCCAACCGATGCCGGTGGGATTACAATGCATCCCGGTTGGAACGCCAGGAAAAGAAGGAAAAAAAGGATTATTTTTAAACGAGTCATTCCGAATCGATCTCCCTATATTCTTAGACTATACAACTATCGATTAGGTTCTAACCTGACATGATTACCAAAATGTTTAAACCTCTGCATTACACGGGCTCAAAAAATAAAAATTACCCACGCCCCATAACGCGGGTTACATTGTTGTTCCGGCCCTCCGCAAAGGAATCCTCAGTTTGTCCCGTCGATAAGTTCGAGGTACTGGATGTAGACGCGTATCCTGCTTGAAGGATTTGGTGATCGGCGAATTTGGCTAATCTGTTCCATGATGTAAGCTTTCGCTTCCTTGAACTTCCTGTTGCGGATGAGCGGTTCGAGCGCGAAATCCCTCTCGCTTGTGGGAATCCCCGGCAGTATGCTTCCGGGCCTGCGGCTGCGTATGGCATCCAGACGCTTCTTGCGTTCCCTGAGATGCGCCCTGCCATCGGGATCGGCAATCAGCTTATTCCACTCCGTTGCTGTGCGAGGGCAGTAAAGGTTCCGAAGAACGAAGTATCCCATAACCATAATACCCGCTGGTATTGCCCAATAGAGGTGATGCTGCACTGAGGTCGCTAAAGTTTCGAGCATCGTCGCTCCCTCCTTTTTCCCCGAGTCAGGTTTTGCCTGGAATTCTTCCCCCCCAGCCTGCTAACAAATATTTACTCTATACTCACCCTTTAGACAACAGCAATGGGGATAAAGTTTGAATAAGTTGCATAAAATCCTAATTTAATATAGTTCGCGTATCCTTCAAAGCCGGAATTCAAGCCGGTGTTTGCTCCCATAGTACAATTAAAAAATTTGCATATCGGCTTGACCGGTATTATAATCCCCTCTCTAAGGACTGACGGATGTGCGACGGCGGAATATCCATCATTTTCCCTTCCCCGCCGGCCCAAAACCAAGAACATAGGAGCTTGAAAATGCCGGAAAGAAAAGTAACTGCAGCGGAACTTATCAAGAGCGCGGAACAGCCTGGAAAGGATGCTATGGTCATGCATCCCTTCTATCATGGGAAGATAGAAGTGATGCCCAAGAGCTGCATCCGGGACTACAAAGATTTCGCTATATGGTACACCCCGGGCGTTGCGCAGCCGTGCCTTGATATCAAGCAGGATCCCGAGAAGGTTTACATTCACACGAACAAGGCAAATTTCGTCGCCGTTATTACGGACGGCACACGGGTACTCGGTCTTGGTGATATCGGCCCGGAAGCCGGATTGCCTGTAATGGAAGGGAAAGCACTCCTGTACAAGTATCTCGGAGGCGTCGATGCGTTTCCAATCGGAGTGGACACCAAGGACCCCGATGAACTTATCGACTTTGTCCTGAAGATACAGCCCACGTTCGGCGGTATCAATCTCGAAGACATCGCACACCCGAAATGTTTCCACATACTCGATACACTTCGCAAGAAAGCACGAATACCGGTCTGGCACGATGATCAGCAGGGTACAGCGGCGGTAACACTTGCAGGACTTATCAATGCCCTGAAGATCGTCGGAAAGAAAGCCAACAAGGTAAAAATCGCCATCGTCGGCGCCGGCGCGGCCAATATTGCCATCACGCGTCTGCTCATTCATTTCGGTGCCAACCCGAAAAATATCGTCATGTGCGACAGCAAGGGTACACTCCACAAGGGACGCACTGATTTAAAGGTTAAATTCAAAGAGAAATGGCACTTTGCGCAGACCACTAACCCGAAACAGCTTAAGGGTACTGTACCCGATGCGATGAAAGGCGCGGACGTGCTGATCGCGCTGAGCCATTCCGGTCCCGGCGTAATTAAGAAAGAATGGGTCGCCAATATGGCGAAAGATGCGATCGTCTTTGTCTGCGCCAACCCGGTGCCGGAGATATGGCCATGGGAAGCGATTGAAGCAGGCGCGCGAATTGTTGCTACCGGTCGTTCGGATTTCCCCAACCAGGTCAATAACTCCATTGGATTCCCCGGTATCTTCCGAGGCACCCTCGACGTTATGGCAAGGACCATCACCGACGAGATGTGCATCGCAGCTTCGCTCGAACTCGCCAAGATCGCTGAAGATAAAGGTCTTCACGATAATCACATCATTCCGACCATGGACGAATGGACAATCTTCCCGCGTGTTGCGGTTGCAGTCGGCCAGATGGCAATCAAGCAGAAGGTTGCACGTATCAAGTTTACTCCCAAAGAAGCTTACAAACGAGCCGAGGAAGTCATCCTCGGCGCGCGTAAGAAATTCGAAGATTTAGCGGACCACCATCTCATTCCGTCCCCGCCGAGTTCGTTGTTTACCGAAGCGGAAGAGCATGATGTGAAGAAAGTATTCAGGAAAGCAACATCGAAGAAGAAGGTCGCGGCAAAGAAACCGACGAGGAAAGCCGCTGTAACAAAGGCCGCACCCAAGAAAAAGAAGAAGAAGTAATTCGGAAAATGGGGACAGTCACCTATTTTGTGAAAATATATTTGACTATGGAAAAGTACATAGTGGACAAAATAGGTGACTGTCCCTATTTTCCTAAATATTTATCGAACCATCCCCTGATGTACTCAAGCCTCTTTATCCTGCGGTCGGTGCGTCCTCCCCTGGACAGGCCGTGGGGCTCATCAGGGAAGCGCACGAATTCGGCATCCACTCCAAGTGTCTTCAATGCAACGAACACCTGCTCTCCCTGTTCCACCGGTGCTCGATGGTCTGCCTCGCTGTGAATCACCATGGTCGGCGTTTTCACGTTACCCATATATTTCATCGGTGACTGCTTCCACAGGTTGTTCATGTCTTCCCACGGAGGTTTCCCGGCGAATGCATCCTGGAATATCCAGTTCATATCACTTGTTCCCCAGAAGCTCAGGAGATTGCTCACGCATCGCTGGGTCACCGCCGCTTTAAAACGGTTCGTATGGCCGATTATCCAGTTGGTCATATAACCGCCGTAGCTTCCACCGGTGACTCCCATCCTGTCCCTGTCAACATACTTCTTTCTCGCGACGTAGCTCGTCCACGCCATAAGATCATCGTAATCGGCGGTTCCCCATTTATTCTCGATTGCCCTGGCGTGCGCCTCGCCGTACCCCTGGCCGCCCCGGGGGTTGCAGAAGAAGACGACATATCCCGACGCCGCAAGATAATAGAACTCGTGCATGAACAGGTTGCCGTACTGTACAAGCGGGCCTCCGTGGATTTCGAGAATCGCGGGGTATTTCTTCCTCGGATTGAATCCCGGCGGTTTCAGAATCCATCCCTGCAATTTGTTCTTCCCCCCGCCCTTGAACCAGACATCCTCGATCTCACCGAGGTTTATGCGGTTGAGAAGCCTGTTGTTGATCTTGGTGAGCTCACGTTCGGTGCCGGTTTTAAGGCTGCGAACGTACAACTGACCCGGCGATGTCATGGTCCCGAAGTAGTAGCAGAGCTTCGTCCCTTCCTTATCGAAACCGAATGCCCCGACCGCGCCGTCCTCGGCGATTACATCTTCTACAAGCGGTTTCTCACGGTCAACAATAACTCTTTTCAGCAGGGTGCAGCCGTGTTGCGATACCTGGAAATATATCGACTTGCCGTCCGGAGTCCACATAGGACGCATGGATTGCAATGCGCCTATGACGTCATTTACGGTTTTCATCCAGATATCGAAGTCATGGTCTTCGGTGAGGCATCGCGCTTCTTTCTTACCATTCAGCGGCACGAGGTACAATCTTGTATTGCGCCACCAGTCCCTTTTCGTTTCGGCACCGAGATAGGCAATCCATTTCCCATCCGGGGAGAATGACGGCATGTGCTTTGTCCCATTGTGTGTACTGATTTGGCACATCCTGCCGCCTTTGGATGGGATGATGTAGAACTCGCCATCGTAAGGGTGCAGGTCGGGAGCATCTGTCCTGTTTGAAGAGAATAATATATGCCTGCCATCGGGTGACCATTGCGGATCGACTTCATCGTATATTTCGCTGTCGGTGAGTTGTTTCGCTTTGCCCCCTTTCGCATCGACGGTCCAGATATGCCATCGTTCCTTCGGCATGAATCCAGCACCGTCAGCCTTGAAGAAGGGACGGTCGTAGCGCCGCGCAACGAT
>CBDVBS010000242.1:0-6106 GCA_965372275.1 uncultured bacterium
CTGACGAATCCAAATCCCACACGTACAAGTGCCCGTTATGCTCGCCTATATGCGCCTGCTGGAAGATGAACATCCTGTCGGCGGCATGGCTGATGATCATACCGGCGATGTCATTCTCAACCACGTAGAATTCGTTCGGATCGGGCAGCCATTTGCCTACTGCTGAACCCGCCTCGAGGTCGGATGTAGGATCGTATACATAATATGGCGAACCATTCTGATATATCCAGCGTTCGAGTTTGACATCCTTTGTGTAAGATGCCCAGGCGGTGCCTGTCAGCATCCACAAATCGCCGTTTTCATCAATATCCATCGCCTGTATCTTCCGCCCGTTCGGACCGACGCTTAATTGCGTCTCGTCGGATAAGAGTACACCGTTGTCGTTATAAATGAGGATCGCATTGTTGGCGCCATTCGGGCCGTTGCCGACGGTCAGTACCCTTCCGGTGATCTGCTCGACTTCCAGATGGAATACATATCCCGCGTTGGCCCCGGTTGTGATCGCGCCAGGCGGAAGTTCGCAGAATATTTCGCCGTCGGGATTGGCGATGGTGTCCATGTTGTAACGTCCGATCTTGCCGGAACCCGCAAGCACGAGCATTTCACCTTCGTACGGCCCGCTTGTGAGCCACGCCAATTCATATTTAACGAGGTCCCCGGGATGATCCTGGAACGGGGTGTTCTGCACTGATGAATATATCCCTTCGCCGCATTCCTCTCCCTGCGTCGGCGCTTCGTCATCGACCTCGGATGTGTGAGTGAAATATGCGGAAACGGTTTTTCCCGCGAGCAATCCCTGGTATCCAACTGATTCCGACTCAACCGTGATAAGCAGCTCTATCTCATCGGGAGACGGGGTTGCATTTGTTATATCCAACTCGTATGTGCTGTATCCCGCTCCACCGCTGATCGGAGTTGTAGCGGTTACTGCGCTGAAGTTACCGGGTGATTCGACCGTTACCGAATTGTCCCCGGCATTGAAATGGTCCCAGACATCGATCGACAACATAAGTTCGCCGCCGCTCGGTGGGATGTTTGTGTCATCATTCCAGAGTGTGTTGTCATCTTCCGTCACAACGATATTCCACGCCTCCACACAATTCGCACCCGGCGGGAAACTATCAGGGACATCCCACGGCGGATCGCCCACGGGCATCTTCCAACTGGCGTCAATCGCATAGTTGAATATCAAACCGGCGGGACCGAATTCGATGGAGTAGTGACGCGCATTGCTCATCCCGGACGAGAATTCGCATCTCGATGCCGGGTCGACCGAATCGAGCATATCAGCGGGATCATCGATAGCATCACAGAAGAACTTGTATGCGTTCAAAGTGGCATCGTAACCGGCAATGTCATCGGGAGTGCCTAAAAGGCCGTCCTTGTATCCCAATACCGTCTCCACATGCGGGAATTCAACCGGGTTCCACCAGCGCGTGAAGCCGTCGGGATTCAGCAGACGGATGTCACCCTCCCCGGGCATACGGAGGTCCGTATCACTGAAGCCGGTGACCGATCCGTGTGCGATGAGGATCCCGCTGACATCGAACCCGGTATATTGCGGGAGTCCGAGGAACGGGTGCCTCAGGACGACATCCAAATCAAGAACATTTCCGTTGAACTGAATGTTCTCTACAGTCAGGTAGAGATTAACCGGGGGTTCGAGGAATTTCAGGGCGTTGAGATGCAGATCGCCCAATCTCAACTCGTAAACATCAAGTGTCTGGTTGATGGGGTCGCCACTGAATTCCCACAATCCCCAGAGGCTGTGGGAACTGATGCCCTGGGCCTGGGGAATCTCATTCGCCGGTTCGACCGGCCCGCCCTGGCCGGAGCAGCCTATGAGCATCGCGATGAGAATTCCGCAAAGCAGTACTATCGGCAGCCTGTTCATAATGCACACCTGTCCTTCGTTTTATTCATTCACATGTTTAGTTGCGGAAATGACCCGGTTAATTAGGAGATGGGGCAATTAAGACCCCCCTATAATCCCCCCGTAAACGGGGGGATGGTTGGACATAATGAAACATGGATATAATCTTCCCTTGAATTGGAGGATGGTTGGACATAATGAAACATGGATATAATCTTCCCTATAATTTTGGGAGGGTTGGAGAGCGTATAATGTATGCAAATCCTGACACGCAATCGAAGTTTTCTCGTTCATTACCCGGCCAGGGATTGCCGGCATATGCGTTTAAAATTAACGATGACCGAAAGCCCGTCTCTTATACCAATCTTAAAATCAACTCGTCTATACAGCAAGCTGGGTATCGCAGGTCTCTGACCTGCGCTATTACGTAAAGGCATGTGTAGGTCGGAGACCTACACTACCCGTCTATTCAAGTGTTGATTTCTAAGATTGGTCTTACATCCCCCCCCGTTTACGGGGGGGTTAGGGGGGGGCCTCACCAATCACCCGGCGCGGCGCTCATCGAACAGCGGTCGGGATTATAATCGACTAACATCAAATGCCCTTCGTGCATTGGCGTTGGCCATGTAATCCCCATGCTCGAAGGGGCGTAGCTATCAACGTATAACGTTTCGTTGAGAATATTCGCATCTCCATCCAACCTGATGAGCATTATATCCATATCGGGATGACTTCGACCGTAGATGATTATACGACATTCATCCAGGATTTCATTGCTGTGGTCGCAGTAGAGTCCGCCATTCGACCCGCGCTGATTGTCATAGAACGAGCGCCATGTACCCTGCGAGAACAAACTCATTATAGATAAGTCTTCGCGGTAGGTTGGGGGACCGGTTTCGTTAATATCGAAGACATAAAGCCTGCCGTTGTGTTCGCCGATATGCGCCTGCTGGAGTATGAAAATCCGTTGCTTAGCCCAACTGATGGTCATCTCGGTGATGTCATTCCCCACTTTATATACACCGCTACCCGGATCTT
The DNA here is from genome assembly GCA_965372275.1 of uncultured bacterium. GTDB lineage: Bacteria > JAJVIF01 > JAJVIF01 > JAPKYR01 > CAZSPL01 > CBDVBS01. The sequence continues at coordinate 2,912 of CBDVBS010000242.1, forward strand.
CACCAAGGATCTCATCCGTGTCGAGGTCTGAACCGGGAATGTGGGTGTAGTAAGGCGTAACCGGTGAATACAACCAGCGTTCGAGCCTTGATTCATACGATGTCGAAAAGCTGCTGTGACCGGTGGTGAGTATCCACAACTCACCGTTATCATTCGGGTGGATCGCGTATATCTTGCGGTCAGGGCCGACACTGATTCCGGTATCCGGGCTGAGCAGATTGCCCTCGTCATCGTAAACGAGCATCGAGTTATTATGACCGAGACCTGACGGCACTACGATGACCTTCCCGTCGATGGGATCGATATCAAGATGGTATATGATATTGAAATCACCCTGCGCAGCGGGCGGTATATCGAGGAAATGGTTGCCGGAATGGGGGCCGATTGCATCCATATCGTAACGGTTGACCGAGTTCGGTGCGGACTGTACAAGCATCTCACCGGCATATGGTCCTGAGATGAGGTTGGCGATCTCATTCTTGCTGACTGTGTCCGGCTGGTCAATGAACGGGGATGGTATTAGTTCACCATGAATCGCGGTACCGCAATCGGTCTGGACGGGTTCTTCATCATCGACATCAACTGAATGGGTGAAATATGCCGACACTTTTTTGCCCGGAAGCAGGTCCTGGTAATCAACCGCCTCGGATTCAACGGTAATCAGAAGGTCGATAGATTCTTCGGCAGGAGTGGCATCCATGATGTCTATCTCATATGTACTGTATCCATCACCTCCATCCACGGGTGTAACGGATGATGTGATAGCGAAATTACCGGGGGATTCAACCCTAACGGTATTCAGATCGGCATCGAAGTGATCCCAGACATCTATCGACAAGCTCAGGTCACCACCGCTTCCGATGCCGTCATTCCACAACGTGTTCTCGGTTGTGGCGATGGCGATATTCCACGCCTCAGTCCGATTGGCCTGCGGTCCGAAATCGTCAGGCACAGACCATGGAGGTGAGCCGACTGGATATTTCCAGTTGGCGTCAACAGCGTAATTGAAGACAAGTCCGTCGGGGGCAATCTCGATGGTGTAGTGACGCGTATTGCTCTGCCCCGCCGAGAAGACGCATCGGGAAGCGGGGTCAACTGAACTTAGCGGGTCGTCGGGAGTGGTAATATCGTCGCAGAAGAATTTATATCCGTTCAGCGTGGCGGTGTATTCCGCAATATCATCGGGAGTACCTAACAAGCCATCCTTGTAGCCGAACATCGTGTCGGTATGCGGGAATTCAACAGGGTTCCACCAGCGCATGTAACCATCGGGATTGAGCAGGCGTGTGTCTCCATCACCCGGCATTGCCATGTCCGCATCATCGAAACCGGTGACTGACCCGTACGAAATGAGAATCCCGCACACATCGAACCCGGTGTACTGGTTCAATCCAAGGAACGGATGCCTTAATACCACATCGAGATCAATGGTCTGCCCCGTGAATTGAATGTTCTCGACAGTCAGGTAGAGATTGACCGGCGGTTCGAGGAATTTCAGGGCGTTGAGATGCATCTCACCCAGACGGAGGGGAACGACATCGAGGATTTCATTTTCGATATCGGCAGTGAATTGCCACAAACCCCAGAGGCCGTGGTTATCGCCCGATTCGAAAGCTGCCCGGTTGTCTTCCGGGATAACTACTTCGCTTGAGCCGGAACAACCGAACATCGCCATGAGAAAAATACTCGTGACGGCTAAAATTAAAATCCCACGCATGGTTCATCTCCTGAATTGCTTCTATATCTATTAGTTGCGAAAGGGGGTGATAATGTTAGCATTCCGGCATTATCATCACAATAAAGAATTTCAATTCTTACTGGAGCGCTGGCTTCCAGCCGGCAATTTAAATAAATCCATTCATGCCGGCTGGAAGCCAGCGCTCCAGTGAAGAAAAAGATCCAGTGAAGATAAAGATAACCGGGCAGTGTTAACCCGATATGCTCACACCCTCGAAGAATTCCCACATCGCGTCGGAGGCGTGGATGGCGTCGGTGTTCCATCCGTAATATGTAGATTCCCCGGCATTCCCGCCGCCGCCTGGCCAGAGGTGACCGCCCCCATTGATGATGCATAGAACCACGTCCGCCCCAACCTCGGATTCATAGCGATAGCATGTGACGTCATCCATCTGGTAAGTGATTTCCGGTTCAGTTGTGCATTCGTTGAACGTCAGCCAGAAGTCCATGGAGTCGCCGACCGAAATGAAATCATAGCCGGCAAATGCCCCGATTCCGCCCTTGAACAGGACATATGCATCCTTCGTTCCATGGAAATGCATGATCGGCACCGGACTTCTGGGTTCACAATCGACATCATAAACCGCTGCTACAGGCGCTATCGCGGCGATACGGTCGGACATCTCGCAGGCTAACCGGTATGCCATAAAACCGCCGGAGGACAGTCCCGTTGCGAAGATACGGCTGGTATCCACAGCGAACTCTTCCTCGATCTCGTCGAGCATCGCGGCCACGAAGCCGATGTCATCAACACCCATGCCCTCGCTGTGCATCCCGCTGTTCCACTGCTTGAGTCCCTCGCTTGTTCCTTCCGGATGCACGGCGATGAATCCCTCTTCGTTCGAAACGTAAAGCATCTCGGTTTTCCACTCGGCTTCCTTTGGGAATGAGCCTTCGGAGTGGAAATTTATAACCACCGGGACCGGCATTTCAGGATCGTAGCCGGGCGGTGTATGTACATAGTATGTCCGCGTGATGTCGTCCCATCTCAGCTTTTTCCTGAAGTTCTTGCCGTCAACCATGTCGTGCTCTTTGTCGGCGAACTTCAGCCTCAGCTTCATTGTTTTCCTCTGGTATTCCTCCTGGGACATCACAGGCTCTTTCTTCTCTTCTTTATTTTCGTTCTCTTCCGGCCTGTTCAATGGCCCGGATCCCGTCATCGTGGAGGCGAATAGCAGACATAACAGGATTATCAGTGTTTTTTTCACTTCAGTACTCCCCAAAAGGATGTCATATTTATACCATATCAATAGTGGTTTGGGGCGGTGAGGTCATGTGAAAACAGTGTGGCACGGGGCAAATTTGACGTGTGCCGGTGCTACTCCGTCCGGGTGACATTTCTACACTGTCTGGGTGCCGGTGCTACTCCGTCCGGGTGGCACGCCCACGGACGTCTTCGGCCTAGGGCGTGTCTTCGTTCATCACCAACACATTTCCGCGTGCCACCGCTACTCAGCG